>NZ_JAPQLG010000042.1:0-4250 GCF_028982005.1 Wolbachia endosymbiont of Drosophila bocki
ACCAAGCCCTTCAGGGATGAGATCATATTGAGGCAAACTATTAATTATTTTTTCTACATCACCAGGCTCAGATTTATCAATTTTATTAATAGCAACTATAATGGAAACATTTGCTGCTTTTGCATGATTTATTGCTTCAACTGTTTGTTTCATGATTCCATCGCCAGCTGCAACTACTATTACAACTATATTAGTAATATTGGCACCACGTGCACGCATCGCAGTGAACGCTTCATGTCCTGGTGTATCAATAAAGGTAATTTTTTGCTTATCTTTTGTCGTTATTTGATAAGCACCTATGTGTTGAGTTATGCCACCTGACTCTCTTTCTGCAACATTAGATTCACGAAATGCATCGAGCAATGAGGTTTTACCATGATCGACGTGTCCCATAAAAGTGACGATTGGTGGTTTAGGTTTTTTAGGCAGGCTTTCTCTGCCTTCTATAAAAAATAAATCTTTTTCTCTGTTGGTATCGCTCACTCGTTTAGCCATATGATTAAATTTTTCCACTATTTCACATGCTATATCTGGATCCACCAGATCATCTACTCTATAACTCTCACCGACTTCTTCTTTGAACATTTTTAGCACACTCTTGCTATCTTCTGCCATGCTAATAGATAACTTCCTGATAGTTATTTTGTCTGGTATAATAACTTCTCTTGATATATTTTTACCCTTGGCAAACTTTGACTTTCTACTTCTTATACCAAATCTTTGCTTAAATACAGGGGGTTGTTCAGTTTTTTCATCTATTGCCTGTGCAATTACCAGTTTAGAATGCTTAGAATATATATCTTTGTTGACTTTAGAAAACTTTTTATCGTCGCCCTCATAGTCAATATTATCTTCTTTTAGTTCAACTAAGTGAGTATCACTTAAAACTTGCTTATTTATTTCTTTAGATAAAATGTCCGCTTCATTTTTCTCGTCAATCTCTTTATTGCTGTCTTCTTTTGCTGTTTTCTCTTTTTCTTCTCTCTGATTTTTTTCTTTCAGCAAAGCAGCATTCTGCACAGCATTAATGCGGAAAATTTGTTCTTTCTCTGTTAAAGAACCTAATTTACTCTCGTCAAACAAATTATGTTCTTCTGCATCGTGAGATTTTTTTCTTCTTTTTTTTACTATTGTAGCTCCAGTACTTGGGCTAGTTGAAGAGTTTAAATTGAGGTCTAATTTAAGCTTGCTTAAACCTTGGAGCGTTAATTTTTTATCACTGATATCTTCATTATTCATATTATTTTACTATATTAATCCAAGCTTTTTACGTGCTTCTATGATTATTGAATCTACTGTATCTTTTAGATCTTCTTTGCTATCGGATGAGGAAGAGAGTATGCTGCAAAACTCATAACTTGATAAATCTGCTATGTCCTCTAAAGTCTTAATATCATGCTTACTAAGAGCAATTTTATTGTCTATTGATAAAGTTAAATTGATTACATCATCCTCCATACCTAAACTTTTTAGCTCTTCTATTTTTCTATCATTTTCTGCTTTCAGGTACTTATTTGCTCTATTGTGAAGTTCGTTTGCAATATCTTCATTAAAGCCCTCTATTGAAGCAAGCTCTTTAATTGAAGCGCTAGATATGTCTTCTACACTTGAAAAACCTTCTGTTACCAATAGCTGACCCATAATCTCTTCTAAGTTTAAAGCTTCAGCAAATAAAGCTGAACATTGACTAAGTTCTTTACTTCGCCTTTCTGATTCTTGCTGAGTGCTTAATATCTCAATTTTCCATCCAACAAGCTCTGAAGCTAATCTTACATTCTGGCCCTTTTTTCCTATCGCTAAACTCAATTGATCTTCAGCAACTATTAACTCTATGCAATTTTCATTTTCATCAATAATAACCTTCGATACTTCTGCAGGAGTAATGGCTTTAATAACAAATTGACCCAAATCTGAGGAGTAATTTATAACGTCAATTTTTTCACCATTTAATTCGTGTATAATGGTTTTTATTCTATCTCCCTTAACTCCAACACAAGCACCTACTGGATCAATGTTCTTGTCAGGAGAGAAAACAGCAACCTTAGACCTTGAGCCGGCGTCTCTAGCTATACCTTTAATTATTACTAACCCATCAGCAATTTCTGGTATTTCTTGATTTAATAATGCCTCTAAAAAGCCTTCATGAGTCCTAGAAAGAATAATTTGACGTCCATCATCAGAGCGCTTAACAGTCTGTATATAAGTTTTAACCTTATCGCCTTCACGAAATGATTCACCACCGGTTAAATTTCGTAATGGAAGATATGCCTTAGTGCCATTTATGTCTATAATAAGATCTGAATATTCTACTTGTTTAACAATACCATACCCTATTTCTCCCACCTTATCTTTAAATTCCTCATATTGCTTTTTTGACTCTTCATCTTTAATTATTTGAGCAATTTTTTGCTGGGCAATTCTTGCTGAAGCAAGATCAGTGTTAAGAGAGAGTAATTCACTAACAGTATCTCCAATTTTTGCATCTTCTTTCATTAATTTAGCTTGTGTCAGCGTAATTGATTCGTACTCAGTATTCTCTTCTCTATTTGATTCGTCATCAATAACTTTTAGTTTTCTGTATGAAGTAACTTTGCCTGTGTTTCTATCTATATTAACTACAATTTTACTTTTGCTACCATATTTTTGATAAGCCACTGCTTCTATAGCACTTTCTAGTGCCTTTATTACAACATCAAAATCTAAACCTTTTTGAAGTGAAAGCTCTCCTGCTGTTTTTATTACATCAAGGCTTCCAACTATGTTATTCTTGTTACTTTTCTGCTTAACACTGCTTTTACGATCAGCAATCATAATAAATAAATCCAATGTAATTAGTTATAATTATAGCTCCAACGGGCAAAGAACACTATCTTAAATGTTAAATGATTGCTAATTTAAGTCAAGTTTTTTCATGTCCCTGTATAACAAGCAACGCAGGAGTAAAGAATAAAGTTAAAACCGTTGCAACCAATATTCCGCTTGCTATGGTTGTTGAAATGTCAACCCACCACTGGCTTGATGGAGCATCATATGTGATTTGTAGCGTAAAAAAATTGATATTTAACCTGGTAATCATCGGTATTAAACCAAGAACTGTGGTTGCAACGGTAAGCAATATTGGCCTAACGCGAGAAATTGCAGCGTTTATTACACATCGCTTGATGTCATTTTTGTGTACCTTAATTTGGTGATGAAAGGCATCAAGTAATAGTATGTTATTATTCACTATAATTCCCGCCAAAGCAATTATCCCCACTCCACACATAACAACTACGAAAACTTGTTGGATAAGAAAGAAAACAAAAAACACACATGTTGTGGATAAAAACACTGCTGTCATTACGATAAATGTATGGTATACATTATTAAACTGTGTCACTAATACCAATATCATTAGTGTAATCGCTAATATAAAAGCCTTTAACAAAAATGCTCCTGATTTTTGTTGATCTTCTTTGTCGCCTTTAAAATCAATTTTTACTCCCTTGTCCCAATCCTGGGCAATAGAATTCTGAATGAACTTTACTCTTTCATCAACAAGATAGCCAGTATCAACGTCAGCAGAGATTGTCACTATGCGTAATCCATCAATCCTGTTTAGTTTGTTTACCTTTTTTTCGGGAGCATATTTTACTATATTGCTCATAGGATACGGGCCATTAACTGTATTGATAAAAAGATTGTCTATAGTCTTCATGTTGCGATCCTTTCCAGGGAAACGGAGTACAATATCGATTTCTTCATCCGTGTTATTTGGTCTATATTTTCCAATCAACACTCCATTTGTAACCATCTTTATAAAATCGCCAATGGTTGCAACACTTACTTCAGAGCTTGTAGCCTTACTCTTATCAACACTCATATTCCACTCTATTTCAGGTGCTGATCTGCTATCTTGAAT
Organism: Wolbachia endosymbiont of Drosophila bocki; assembly: GCF_028982005.1. Lineage (NCBI taxonomy): Bacteria > Pseudomonadati > Pseudomonadota > Alphaproteobacteria > Rickettsiales > Anaplasmataceae > Wolbachia > Wolbachia endosymbiont of Drosophila bocki. The sequence continues at coordinate 3,902 of NZ_JAPQLG010000042.1, forward strand.
ATTTATAAACCCGGATGAAGGTTGGTTCATAATTTCTAGAATTTTCTCTGCTGCTAAATTCAAACTGGATACACTCCCGCTGAGGTTAATTTGTATTGGCTTGTCAGCCGACGGTCCTGGCTTTTCCTCTTGAACATTAATTATTATTCCTTTCGTGTCTTGCACACTGCTCCTTATATCATTTAGTATGTGCTTAGCTTTGCGCCTGAAGCGCCAATCCATAAGTTCTAGTTGTATTCTGGCGATAACGTTGTCTGAAAATGCTCCTGATCTAGCATAAGAACCTGTTTAAAATCTTCGTAATAGGAGGGAAATGAAGGAAAGGACAATCATTTGCAAGCTGGCGTTG
>NZ_JAPQLG010000043.1:0-7115 GCF_028982005.1 Wolbachia endosymbiont of Drosophila bocki
AAAAAAACGCCATACTTGAAAGTATAATGTAAGTAATTAGCCAACCACGGGGCTTCTTTTGCCTTTTTTTGTTTAGTAAATTTCTTAAATATTTATGGCTAAACGACAATCGTCATCCCAGCGGGATCTAGAGATACCGCGAATGAATCGCGGTATGACGGTTCGCGGCGGCATAAAGATAAGTCTCGTCATCCCGCTGCGTGTTAGCGGGATCTCTTGTTAGTGGCTGAGATACCGCGGCGGTACAGCTATACCTTTTTCTACTTAGTTTGGGTTATGCAAGAAGTCTAATAACATTTATTGCTATTTTGCCATGTATCCCTTATACTATAAAGTAGAACATTATAGGTTTCAGCAATGATAAAAGAAATTGAAGAACTAATAAAAATTGTTGGTAAGGGTAATTTATTAGAGACGTTATTTATTTTTTTAGGCAGCTTTCAACATGCTGAATTAGGTCGTTTTATAGATCACAGAAATCATTTTGGTTTGTCTGAATTCATTAGAAAAAAAGAGGAACTATTAGATAAATATTTTAACTTAAAATTTAGTCTACAAGGGCTGTTTTTAATTTATGCTCAAGCTTATCAAATTCTAAGTGAAAACAATAACCTGAATACTAAAGATGTCATAGATAAAATATATGAAGTTATTAAAGGATCTGAGTTAAATGAATATATAAATGAAGTAGTAGATGGAAGAAAATTAGATTTACTTAACATCTTAGCAAATCCAAAGAGAGAACCAATATTTGAAACAGAAGAGGATTTTGAAAATAAAGTACTCATTGGTCTTAGAAAGTTACTAAGTGAAGGAAATACATTAAACAAATATGACAGAGAATTTACATTAAATAAGTGCGTTATCAGCAGCTATTATTCCATTCATGACATAAAAGCAGATAAAGATATAGCATTGTTCTTTTCTTTGGGTGTTTACTATAAAGAACTTTCGTCATCTAACAAAACAGTAAAAAGAGAAGTATTAGAGATATGTGAGAATCAGTTAATAGAGAGCTATATAATGTTCTTAGCTGGCAAACTACACATGATCGGATTATCAAGTAGAGATAAATATACAATCGACCATGAGAGTGTGGATCGGCAAGAGAAAACATTGAAAATGGATGGATTAATGTATCCTATAAATACAAAAAACTCCCTAGAGCAACTGTTAAAAAACCAAAATAGTGATGAATTTGAACAATTAATAACGAGCCCTGATAATATATACTACTCAGTGCTGCAAGAAGAGAATGAATGTAGGCCAAATCCTATCACCAGCAAGAAAAAAGAAAAAGACCATAAAAACGCAGTCTGTAAACTTATTTTAGGTATGTTTGTATTATCTGTTGGGTTATATGTTGCTGATTATTTCTTTATGGAGCAAAAATTGTTTAACTCAATAAAAAATGTTTTGCCACAAGACAACCTTACTAACCTGATAGTTGGTGCGGTGCTTACTATCGTAATAGTATATGCCTTATTTCAATTATTGGAACCACCACAGGAACCACCACTTTCAACAGTCAATAAGACGACGAATGAAAATTTAGGACCGCTCCATGCAAAACAAGCTTAGAACTACATAAATGTAGCAACTTAAAAGTACATATTGTATAATGCTTATTCTTAAGTTAAGAGGTAATTTATGGATTTAAGTAAAGTAACAGCAGGACCAAATGTGGTGAATGTGGTAATTGAAATAAGTGCAAATGCTGAGCCTGTAAAGTATGAATTTAATAAAGAGCTTGGGTTGTTACAAGTTGACAGATTTTTATCTACCTCAATGACTTATCCTTGCAATTATGGGTTTGTACCAAATACCTGCGCAGGTGATGGTGATCCTGTGGATGTTTTGGTGCTAACTCAGTTTCCCTTAGCATCTAGTGTTTTAATATCGGTGCGTCCGATAGGCGCATTACTCACTAAAGATGAAAAAGGAGAAGATGAGAAAATATTAGCTGTGCCTGTTTCCAGTGTTGATAGCTATTATGACAATATAAAGGACTATTCTGACTTATCTAAAAGCCTACTAGATAAAATTACTCATTTCTTTTCTCATTATAAAGATCTAGAAAAGGGAAAAACGGTAGCAGTTGGAGAATGGGTTGGTGTGGAAGAAGCAAAGAAAATCATTGAAAAAAGCAGAAATTAGTTTTTATTGATTTATAGCTAAAGTGGCTTAGGTTTGCCCACAATTTGAAAAACAACAAATTCGTCATTCCGCTACTTGTTAGCGGAATCTATACCGCGCACAACTGTACGAACATTGCAATATGGCACATAGTAAACGATGTCATTCCAGTGCGTGACACTGGGATGACAAGAAAGGGAGCACTGGAATTTTTGTTTCAGCATTAGCCATGCATCTGAACAGATACAAATATTGCAATTAAAAGCATTAGACAGGTGGTAGAGGTCTTGGTATTATATAATCTTTAGGTTCTAAATTTGGAAGGGTGGCCGAGCGGCTGAAGGCGGCGGTTTGCTAAACCGTTATACGACCCAAAAGTCGTATCGAGGGTTCGAATCCCTCTCCTTCCGTATACTGTTTTTAGCACGGTTTAAATTCGCTATGTTAGCATGTTTTTAGCCTATTTACCAGCGTACCTGATTTTGTTGCAATGGTTTTTATTTCCGTTGTCACTGAGATCACTATTAAAAAGTTGGCTAGCATTGACTCAGTATTTATTATAGAATTGGTTATTAACTTTACTTGTATGTATAAAATACTAATTTTACTGTTGATAGTGTTGCTACTTGGGTTGCTTGCAACCGAGATTGAAATTGTTGCAGATGTAAATGGCGAGCCAATTTCAAATTTAGATATCGAAAAACGCATCAACTTTATAAATTCATTGTTTGGCACTCAAAGTGTTAATCAAAAAGAAGCAAAACCTCAAATTCTTAGGGAGCTAATAGACGAAATTATCATTACCAATGAAGCGCAGAGGCTGAATATAAAATTGAGCAACGAGGAGTTAGATAATGCTGTCATGTTATTTTTAACCCAAAGTTTTAAACTTAAGGCTAATGAAGTTGATCAATACATAGAGAAGCATAATATAGATCTTGGTATTTTAAGAAAACAAATAAAATGTCAGTTACTGTGGAGCAAAATTATTGAAGTAAGAATTGTGCCATTTATTAATATAAGCGATAAAGAAGTAGATGATGTAAAAAGGCAAACAGAAAAGCCGGATTATCTTATCACGTTCCAAGAGTTTATAATTCCTGATCAAAAAGACAAGGACGTTTATGGTATAGCTGAAGATTTAGTAGAAAAATTACGTAATAGTAATAACCCAGAACCTCCAATAAAGATGCGTAAAGCAACAGTTAATTTAAGTCAGCTCAAAGATAAACTTAAGAGCGTTTTAGAAAGACTAGAAACCGGTGATATAGCAGGTCCATTCAGTTTCAGTGAAGGTTACTCTGTTATAAAAGTCATAGATAAGGTACAACTTAATCATGCACTGCTGGAAAGCACTTTAAAATTAAAACAGATTGTGGTTGAAGGTTCAGAAAGTTTATTGGATAATTTCAAGGAGCAAAAAATCAATTGTTTGAATTTCGATAAATTAGCAGATAATTTTAAGTTGCCAAACGCAAAAGAGTTTGAAATAAAAATGCGAGATTTAAATCCTGATTTACAGATTTTATTTAGTAAAACAAGTGTGAATGAAATAGTAGAATTGAGAGAAAATGGCACTGCAAAGTTGATGATGTTGTGTGATATCAAGAGTAATGTAGCGGGTATAGAAGCAATTAAACAGCAGATGTATCAACAAAAGATTATGATACAAAGCAACTTGTTATTAGATGATATGCGTAAAAATGCAGCTATCAGTTATCGGTATAGTTGAAGTCAGAGAGTGTCCTTATCTCTTTCTTTGTGTATAGAACTATATAAATTACTTTGTTCTATAAAATTTCAAAAAATTTGAACAAATGCAGTTAAAATAGCACATGAAGAATATAATGCTAATTGGTGGTGGAGTTGGAAATGCAGTGTTATTTTCGATAGGAAAGGCATGTCTTGAAAATAATAACAAGGTTTTGTACTTCGCTGGCTATAAGAAGTTAAGTGATGTATTTAAACGAGCACTAATAGAGCGTGCATCAAATGCAGTAGTTTGGGTATGTGAAGAAGGATTGATAGAAACAAGCAGAGATCAAGATAAATCCTTTCATGGTAATATAGTTGATGCAATAGTCTCTTATCAACAAGGAAGATTAGGTATTAATTTGAACGTTATAGATAAAATTATCACTATTGGTTCTGATAAAATGATGAAAGCTGTGAATGAAGCTAGAAAAACAATTTTAAAGCCATATCTGAAATCAGGCCACATAGCGATATCATCAGTTAATTCTCCTATGCAGTGTATGATGAAAGAAATCTGCGCTCAGTGTGTGCAGCAACATATAAATGCGAAAACAGGAGAAAGGAGTTTTGTTTATAGTTGCAGTAATCAAGACCAGGATATGGGGTGTGTTGACTTTGACTTTTTAAGTGAGCGCTTGAAGCAAAATAGTTTACAAGAAAAACTTACTGCAAAATGGATAGATCATGTTCAAAGATATTAAACAGCACAAAAAGGAAATAAGAGAGCAATATAGAGCTATAAGAAAAGATATTGATGAAAGTTATTCCAGTTATGCGGCAAATTCCCTTATTAATCTCTTTAATCAGAACCTAAGCTACGTTAAAGGCAAAACAATAGCAGCTTACATTCCAATGGATGAGGAAATAGATGTTGTGCCTTTGATGCATAGTTTACTCGATTTAGATTATAAAATAGCAATTCCTAATAAAAACAAGTTACTAAAATTTGAGAAATGGAACGAAACAAATGAAGATGTAATTCCTGACACAATCATTACTCCTGTTATTGCTTTTGATGATCATTTGAATAGATTAGGTTTTGGCGGTGGTTGGTATGATACAATGATAAAAAAATTACGGCCGCTTGGAAAAATATTTATAGGTGTAGCCTATGAGAAACAATATTGTAAAGATTTACCTGTAGAAAAACATGATCAAAAATTGGATATTATAATCACTGAGATGTGTGTTAGATGTGGAAGTGGATTGCTCAAAAAAGTGGATAAAAAGGAGTAGCGTAACCCCACTTTCTGATAGTAATTTTTGCGTAAAAAAATGCATCAACTTGGTCCTGTGATTCCTCCTTCACTCACTCGTGCAGCACTTGAAATACCTAAGTGAGAAGATGGCTTCATTGCTGCAACTTTCTCATCAACAATTTTTTCTACCTCCTCTATTTTACCCTCACCAATGGCCATAATTTTAGATTGAAATTTCTCCATAAGCTCCTCAAGTGCTTCCTTATCACTTTCATAAGTACTAGTACCTTTTTCTATAAGCCTTTTCATGTCTTCTTTTGAAAAATTTTGAATAGTTCCATTCTTTACTAACTCTTGTATAGCAGATCGCTGCCCTTCATTTTGAAGCATGCCTATGACCTTTGCTTTACTCTGGGCGTTTTTTATTTTTTCACCTTCTTCGGACATATTATAGCATATAATCTCTTGAGCCAAACTGTTGTATAATTTACTAAAGTTATCTTTTTTTGGCCCAACCTCAGGCAATTTATCCCCTAAATTTTTAGATAAACTTTTCACTGCTTTTCCTGCATCAATCGCACCTTCTTTTATTTTTTCCCCTGCCTTTCCTATACCTATTCCTACATAACGTGCTCCAATAGCCACAAGCGCTATTAATGTAGCAAGCACAATAAGCGGAGAAAATGCTGCTCCTAATACCATTACGGCAGAAGCTATTCCAATTTTTTTATTTGCAGAGGCTGATTTAAAATAATTGACTAGATTATCCAGTGGACCTTTATTATTATTTACAACATTACTTATTGCTTGTTGGTTAACAGATTTTAACGCCTCTTCTATTATTTTTGAGTCAACATTTTCAGAAGTTAAATCTTTAAGTGCTTCTTCAATGAATTTTATAAATAATTCTTTGTTGACCTCCTTTTGCAAGCCTTGGTCATTAATCGCTAAACCTAAATCTTTGAGGTTCATCTCTTTAACTTGTTCTGATAGGGTTGTAAATAACTCTTTTTTCCCCTCTTGTGAGGATTGTGCAATACTTTCTATTATATCTGAAATAGCTTTTCTTAGTTCTGGATAGTCAGTGTCAAAAAACATACTATTACTAGATTCCATATTCAGCTTCGTTGATTATAAATATGCCTAATTATACATACTAATCATTAATTATATTATAATTGACATAACATACCCCTTTCCAAATATAGAATTTGTATTAAAATATCTAGATTGTATGAAATCAAGGTACTTTATGGGTGAAAAAAAATTAAAAGCTGCTGTGGTTTTATCAGGGTGTGGTTACCTTGACGGTGCAGAGGTAAGAGAAGCGGTTTTAAGTTTGCTTGTTGCTTGATCAGCAGGAAGTGGATGTTAAATGCTTTGCACCTGATATCAATATCACACAAGTTATGAATCATAGAACAAAAGAGGCAACAAAAGAAAGAAGGAATGTACTTGTGGAAGCAGCAAGAATCGCAAGAGGCGAAATATATGACTTAAAAGAAGCCGAAGCTGAAAATTTTGACATGCTAGTTGTACCTGGTGGATACGGGGTTGCGAAAAATTTATCTGACTTAGCTGAAAGTAAAGACATGGTGACAGTAATGCCTGAATTTGAAAGATTAGTTTCAGAATTTTTTGTTACAAAAAAGCCAATAGGAGCGATATGCATATCTCCAGCCATCATTGTTTCAATTTTAAGTAACAAGATAGGTAAAGAAGAAAGTAAGGTTAAGGTAACTATAGGAGATGACAGAGAACAGTTGATAGAAAGGCTTGGCGGCGAGCACATAAAATGCGATACAGAGTTATCAATAGAAGACGAAGAACATAATGTATTTTCCTGTTCTGCTTATATGCGTAGCGACGAAAGTACATACTCTGTATATCAAGGGATAAAGCATATGATTGACAGCATGGTAAAAAAGATTAACAAAAAAACTAAACAGCCATTCCTCTAAGAACCTGTTAAGGATCTCGAAAATATGAGGTAAAATAAGCATAGTTAAGAAAGAGGTATATCTA
>NZ_JAPQLG010000044.1:0-1963 GCF_028982005.1 Wolbachia endosymbiont of Drosophila bocki
CTAGAGATACCACGGCGGTATGACGGTTCGCAGCGGTATAGTAACTCGTCATCCCGCTGCTTGTTAGCGGCTAAGGGATACCGCGAAGGGATACTGCGAATGAATCGCGGTATGACGGTTAATTATTCTGCGGCGGTATGACGTAGAGCTCGCGTTAGCTATACTTTTATACTCACCAACTCAGTATCCAATCTGGATCCAAGTAGTCAGCTACTTGGATGACATCTTTGTGTTTGAGACAAAACCAGCTATAACATTTCTTCGCAAACAAATGTTCGTACAGTTGTGCGCGTGATGCTGGAATCTAGACAACAATTAGATCCTATTGTCAAGCAATAAGCTACATGTGCTATTTATTTAGTAGATTAAATATGAAGTTTAAAACTCTGCTATTGACTTCCTGTAGAACTAGTGAAAACCAAACTTGCTTAAAACCACTTAATTAGTTATAGTTATAAGTTTAGGTACAGTAAAATGACAGCTTTTGTCCCCTTGATTATTTTTTTAATCTTGTATCTTGGAAGTGGTGCTTATTTTTCTTTTATCGGAACTGATAATCCACTTCATCAGGTTTCACCAGTAATCTGCTTATTACCAGCACTATTTTTTGCTGTCTCACGTGGTACAAATAAAATTCAGCATAACATCGATACTGTTATCAAGGGCATGGGTGACAAAAACACCCTTACTATGTGTTTAATTTTTTTATTTTCTGGAGCATTTTCTGCGGTGACTCAATCAATCGGTAGCGCAGACACTGTTGCTAATTTAATTCTTAATTTCCTTCCAGCAAGATTACTGCTGCCTGGAGTATTTTTGGCTTCTGCTTTTATTTCAACTGCAATTGGCACATCTATGGGAGTTGTTGCGCTGATGGTACCTATAGCTGTTAATCTGGCAAAAAGTGGAGCTTTTGGTCTCGAAATAGGAACTGCAACTGTAGTAGGTGGTGCCGTGTTTGGCGATAACCTTTCGATGATATCTGATACCACCATTGCATCTGTTTCTTCACAGGAAGCTTCAGCAAAAGATAAACTTAAAATGAACTCTAAAGTTGCACTTATTGCCAGCATTATAACACTCATCTACCTAGCAGCTGCCTCAAATAGTACAAAAATTATTTCTATATCAAATTTAGATTATTATTCTATAATAAAAATTATTCCTTACATTTCTTTAATAATCATGGGGCTGTTTGAAGTCGCCACTCTAGTAACAATAACTATAAACATAATTATTGCTGGTGTGCTAGGAATAACTTTTTTTGACTATGCTATCATTCAATTTCCTCATGACGTGTATGACGGTTTCAAAAAAGTAAACGAAATAGTGGTATTTGCTCTATTTATCGGTGGATTGAGCCATATAATGTACAAGCAAGGTCAAAAAGCGTTGCATAAACTCATCGATGAAAGCAATATCACAAAAACTAAAGCTGAATTTGTGATAGCAGGAATTGCGTCTATGTTTACTACCTTAGTTGCCAATAATACCATTGCTATTTTACTAAGTGGTGGCATTGCAAAAAGGCTTGCACAAAAACACAGTATTGCGCCACATCGCAGCGCATACTTATTAGATGTTTTTGCTTGTGCTACAAAAGGTATCTTACCTTATGGTTCCCAACTATTGCTAGCAGGTAGCATCGCCTCTGTATCACCTATTTCTTTATTAACACAGGTATATTATTGCTTTATTCTAGCGGCAGTTACAATAGGCGAAATAATCATCAACAGCAGAAAAGAGAAACATTGTGCGGCTGCAACTTAGAGTTTCTCTTTTTTTACCCATAAGGAACGGAATTACTTGACACCCTTCGCCAACCCCCTTATCATGAAACTGAAGCTATTTATTTATCTTCGCAATCTGTGCAGGTTAATGGCAAAAAACTTAGGGTATTTGGCGTCTCATGTTTAATTTTTCGCACTACGTGCATCGCATGTCTTTAAAAATTTCTGGGTTT
>NZ_JAPQLG010000045.1:0-20108 GCF_028982005.1 Wolbachia endosymbiont of Drosophila bocki
AATCCTTACCTTTTAATCTGCAGATTGGCGAAAGCAAATACAATAGCTTCAGTTTCATGATAAGGGGGCTAGCGGAGTTTGTCAAGGAATTCTTATTAAAACTAAAGAGCTCAAATGAAAGGAGGTAAACTCTAAAGTGTACATTTAGTAGCGCTTTCTATGAGAGAAATCGTATTACCTATTCCGTAAAGCTTTATGAAAGATCCCATTCTTGGACCGGTTTTTTGGCCAAGTAACGTTTCATATAATAGCTGAAACCAGTCACGTAAGTTGGTGTAATCATATTTTTTTCCAATAGAAAATACCTGAGATTGAATTTCTTCAGCAGTAGCAGTTGTAGATAGAGAATGTAAAGTGTCCTTCAAATCTAGTAACGCTGCTTTTTCTTTTTCATTTGGAGTTTTATATGATTTTGTTGGCTTGATAAAATCGTGATAATACTTTACTGCAAAGTCTGAAAGTCTATCAAGCATTTTATTATTTTCTGGTGTAACGTTTGGTGCATAAGAGGATATAAAACCCCATAGGATCTCTTTGTTTTCAGCATTACACGCTGCTGCTAGGTTTAAAAGTAGTGAGAAATTTATGCCTGAAGTTTCTATACTGGGAACATTGCCCTGGTGAATGTGCCAAGCAGGATTATTTATATCCTTTTCTTTGTTCTCATGATAACGCTTTACAAATTCTAAATATTCATCAGTTGATTTTGGTACCACATCAAAATATAAACGTTTAGCTTTTTTAGGACTCTGAAAAATGTACAATGCTAAGCTCTCTGTTGGTGCGTAAGTTAGCCACTCTTCAATTGAAATGCCATTTCCTTTTGATTTTGATATTTTCTTTCCTTCTTTATCAAGGAAAAGCTCGTAGCAAAACAGAAGTGGTGGCTTTTCTCCAAGTATTTCACATATTTGACTTGAAAGCACAGCAGATGGAGTTAAATCTTTTCCGTGAGCTTCGTAATTTACTCCAAATGCGGCCCACCTCATTCCCCAATCAGGTTTCCATTGCAGTTTACATTTTCCTTTTGTCACTGGAACTTCTATTTTTTCCCCGTTTGGGTCTTCATATGTGATTGTTCCTTTCTCTGTATTTGTTTCAATTACTGGAACTTGTAAAACTTGAGAAGTTTTTGGGCATATTGGCAAGAATGGACTATAAGTCTGCTGTCTTTCTTCCCGAAATGATGGAAGCATTACGTCCATCACTTTATCATAATTTTTCAGTAAGAGTAAAAGTTTTTCATCGTAAACGCCAGATTTATAACACTCTGTTGCACTCCTGAACTCGTATTCAAATTCAAACATATCAAGAAATTTACACAACAATGAATTCATATGATGACCATAACTCTGATGAGTGCCAAATGGATCAGGTATCATAGTCAATGGTTTATTTAAGTGCTCTCTTAGCATCTCTTGATTTGGCACATTATCTGGTATTTTTCGCAAACCATCCATATCATCTGAAACTGCAATGATTTTGGTTTTTATACCAGGAGCTATTTTTTTTAATGCATTTACAATAACTGTAGTGCGGAAAACCTCTCCAAAGGTTCCTATGTGGGGTAAACCAGAGGGTCCATAACCAGTTTCAAATATTATTTCTTTTTTATTAGGAAACTCTTGCAATATTTTTTCTGCTTCTTGAAATGGCCAACTTGTCATTATCGGGATTAAATAATGCACCTTAACTTAAAGTGCTACTAGTTTCAATGGATTTTTAATATAATGGTATAGTATTAGTGTTAGAGCTATTATTAGAAGGTTAAAGATATGTCCACAGGTAGTATACAAACAGATCAATTATTTAAAGGTCTTACAAGACCTGCAATGCTCTTTGGTGTGAGTTATATGTTTGCAATATTAAACGTCCTGATTTGCATGCTAATTTTCATTAATTCAAATGATTTAAGAGTGATTCTCTTAATGTTACCAGGTATACATGGACTTGGTTATATAGCTTCTGCAAAAGAACCGTTGTTTATTGAATTATTTATGGTAAAATTGGGAAAGTGCTCGAAATGTTTAAATCGTTTTTATCATGGAGCCAATTCTTATGATATTGCTTAACGTTGTGTGATGCTGAGGTTTAGGGCTGTTCAATCAAAGAATAAATCTACTCTGAGCAGGGAAGTTCACGCTGCTGAATTTATCCCTTATTCTTGCTATTGGAATAGCACAACCTTGATGACAAAAGAAAATTGGTTGGTTAAGGTTATAAAATTAAGTGGCTTTGCATTTGAAACCGCCGATGACGAGGATTTAGTTATACAGAACAACATCAGGAATCAGATGCTAAGAAGCATTTCATCTCCGGCATTTAGTTTGTATTTTCATACTATCAGACGTAAGAAAAATATTTTTTCTGATGAATTTGCAAGTCAAGGTTTGCCGAATTTTTTCGCTAATCACGTAAATCTAAAATGGAGAGAAAAACACGCAACAAGGCAATCATTTATTAATGACCTATACATTACGATTATCCGTAGAGCGGACACAAAAGGAGTAGAATTTTTGTCACATCTACTAAAAAAATTCGGACATGTAACTTCAAAACATGCTTGGGAAAGTGATATACGTGCCACGTATGAAGATTTAGAGGAAACGACAAATCGTGTAGTGACAAGCCTTAGAAATTATTCGCCTAAAATTCTTGGAGTAAAAGAAACTCCAGATGGTTTGTTCTGCGAAATAATGGAGTTTCTATCTAGAATCGTAAATTGTGGCTTCGTTACAAATACGCTTTTTCCGCTAAGAACTGAAATATCAAGATACTTACCAGTATATAGGTTATTCTTTGGCCGTAAGATGATACAGGTTGTGACTCATAATGAGAGTAAATATGCTGGAATAATTAGTATCAAAGAATATGGAAATCATACTTCTGCAGGAATGCTTGATTCGTTTTTACAACTTCCTTACGAGTTTATAATTACGCAATCTTTTCAATTTATAAACAGGCAAATGGCGATTGGAAAAATGCAGATACAGCAAAATCGAATGATACAGTCTGCAGATAAAGCTATTTCTCAAATAGCAGAAATTTCTCAAGCGCTTGATGACGCAATGAGTGGTAAGATTGCGTTTGGTCAACATCACCTGACTATTTTATGTATAGAAAAAAGTCCTAAATCATTGGATAACGCTCTGTCGTTGGTAGAATCAGAGCTTTCTAATTGCGGTGTTTACCCTATACGTGAGAGAGTTAACCTTGAACCAGCATTTTGGGCGCAAATTCCTGGTAATTTCGATTATATAGTGAGAAAAGCTACAATAAGTAGTCTTAATTTGGCTGGATTTGCATCTCAACATAATTATCCTACTGGTAATAAATTCAATAACCACTGGGGAGATGCCGTTACAGTTTTTGACACGACATCTGGTACTCCATTTTTTTTCAACTTTCATATAAGGGATGTTGGACACACTATGATAATTGGCCCAACTGGTGCTGGTAAAACTGTTTTAATGAATTTCCTGTGTGCCCAAGCGATGAAGTTTTCTCCAAGGATATTCTTTTTTGATAAAGATCGCGGTGCAGAGATTTTCTTAAGAGCACTTAGTGGTATCTATACTGTAATAGAACCAAGAACTAAAACAAATTTTAATCCTTTACAACTTGATGATACCTCTGATAATAGAACATTTTTAATGGAGTGGATAAAGTCTTTAATTTCGGTATATAATGATAAATTTACTTCAGAAGATATTGCACGAATTAATGATGCAATTGAAGGGAATTTTAAATTAAGAAAAGAAGACAGATTCTTGAGAAACCTCGTACCGTTTTTAGGGCTTGCAGGTCCTGATACTCTAGCTGGGGCAATATCTATGTGGCATGATAATGGTTCTCATGCTGCAATATTTGACAATAAAGAAGATTTGCTAGATTTTTCACGAGCAAGAGTATTTGGTTTTGAGATGGCTAGCTTGCTCAAAGATCCTGTTGCTCTTGGACCGGTCTTGATTTATTTATTTCATAGGATTAGTATATCTCTTGATGGTACTCCATCTATTATCGTTCTTGATGAGGCATGGGCGTTAATAGATAATCCAGTTTTTGCACCCAAGATAAAAGACTGGTTGAAGGTACTGAGAAAACTAAATGCTTTTGTGATTTTTGCTACTCAGAGTGTTGAGGATGCAAGTAAAAGTGCTATTAGCGATACGCTTGTACAACAAACAGCGACACAGATTTTTTTACCAAATCTGAAAGCTACTAGTGTCTATCGGGATGTTTTTATGTTAACTGAACGTGAGTATATATTAATTAAGCACACAGATCCAAGTACTAGATTCTTTTTGGTGAAACAAGGAGTTAATGCTGTAGTAGCTAGAATAGACTTAAAAGGCCTGGATGATATAATCAACGTATTATCCGGACGTGCAGAAAGTGTTCTATTGTTACACGATATATTAAATGAAGTTGGGGACAACCCAAAAGTATGGTTGCCTATATTTTATCAGAAGGTAAAAAATGTTTAAGACTAAGCTGTCATTGCTATTAATTGCGATATTTTTACTAAATATAGACTTTTTACTCTCATATCCAGTGCTTGCAGATGGAGTAAGTGGTACTGACAAGACAGAATTTGTTAGCAGATTTAATTCCACTGGCAGTTTTAGTCGTGCCTCTAATCCTGATTGTGGAGCGTTTAAAACAGCTGCAGCACTTGCTGGAATAGCGATTGCTGTTGGCGCAATATTTACTGGCATTGTTTTGATCGTTTCTTCTGCTGGTTTGTTTACCGCTCTTGTTATTGTTGGAATGATAGCTGCAATTGTTGGAGTCTGGAAAGCGATAGGAGGGCTTGTTGTTTGTGAACATAGTTTTGTTAAACACCCAGTTGCACGTGATCATGATGGAAAATACAAAAATTTTAAATTAGAAGACACAGGTTATAGTGGCTGCACCAATGAAAATTACCAAACAGAAGAGGAATATTTTTCTTGTTTGCAAAATAAAGCTCGGGAAGACGTGAACAAAAAAGATTATGACGGGAAAAGAGCAGAAAAAGAAGCCTTAAATTCTAACGTTCAGGAGAGTACAGAGAGTTATTACTGGCCAAAAAACGGTGTGCAATACAGTGAATATATAGAAGTATGTCATCGAAACCCTTTAACTTTTGGTAATCTTTTTAACAAGAAAGACTTTGATTTCAGAAAAGAAACTGGATACATAGATTTTGATGTCAGGGAGAAAGATACTGGATATGTAGATGGGTCATGGTCCCCGAAGGTTGATGGTGAGCTGAAATGTAAAGTTCTCAAAGCAGGACAGAGCGAACCCATACATGGAGCTACATTTAAAGCAGTAAGAAAAATGGGCAGATTATGTGTGGAGTTAGCAAGTGTGAAAATGCTTGGTATCGAAATGACTCCTTGGCCGCAAGGGGTTGATATGGGGTGCACGGAATTGCCACCTGACCCACTTGCTCCTATGTGTGAAAAATCTGTGATGATATTCAAAAATAAAGATGGTACAGGAGAGGAAAAAGTTCCTATTGGTAATAATGATGACTATAAAACTATTATCAGATCTAAAGAAAAAAGACTCAACGGACAAGGGGGGAAAATTTTTGTAGGTTATGATAATGCTGGCTGTTTTAGCTCGTATGTTTCTGAAGCTTGTTATAACCAGGCAGGGAGTAAATCATTAGCTCCTATTCCCGCAACTTCTATGATAGTGCAATGCATTAAGGAATCGTTAGATAATTTAGTTGCAGGTAAAGGTGCACCAAATGGTGAGAGTTTTATATCTGTAGCACAGAAAAGGCTGAAAAACACTGTAACTGCTGTTTTAGTTTTAGCTTTAATACTGTTCTCTATAAAAGCCATGTCTGGTGGAGTTCAGAGGCCTCAAGAAATGTATATGTTGATCATAAAATTCGCTTTAGTGATTTACTTCACAACAGGCAGTACCGTGTCTCATTATTATGGAGAATTAACTCGTCTCTCAAATGGTTTGTCAGAGATAGTGCTAAAAGCATCATCTGAAAGTAAAGGCATATGTAATTATAAAGCAGGTACAGATTATGAATATACTCGTGCAGGAAAGAGGGTATCTTACAGTTATCTTGCACCTTGGGATAGGCTTGATTGTAGAATTTTATTTTATTTAGGTGCCCCTTTAGATGGAATTGGTGGCAAAATTGGTACTGGAGGTGTTGCAACGTTAGCAGTCTTGCTTGGTGCTGCTCCTGTCTTATTAGTTGCAGGTTCGGTAATCGGTATTATTTTTGCTGGTGGACAAATTTTAGTAGCTCTTGTCTGTATATTTATGGCCGTTCTGATGATGATGGTTATTTTGTGGCTGTGCTATGTATTTATTTTATCTCTAGTTGCTTTAAGTGTAATCATCATTTTATCACCTTTGTTCATTCCTATGGTTTTATTCCAACACACCAAAGGATATTTTGAAGGCTGGGTGAAAGAGTTGATTACCTATAGCTTATACCAGGTTATCCTTTTTGCGTTTTTGTCCTTTATGTTCATAGCATGTGATAAAATCTATTTTAAAAATTTAAATTTTGAACTGGACGAGTCATATAAAAATGAACAACCGGACAAGTCATATGAAAAGAAACAAGCAGAAATCTCATATAGTAAGAAAAAACAGTGGTTTAAATTGAAAGATGGGGAATGTGATAAAAATGAAACTACTCTTGCATGTATGATGCAAAATTATAGCTTTAAAAAGAGCAGCATACTTGGTCTATTCGACTTTACATACATGGAGTTTGGCAGCTCTCTCATCGGAGAATTATTAAAATTGTGTTTAGTATTATTCCTCTTTTACCACTTTTTAAACATTCTTCCTGGCATGGCTGCTGAACTTGCTGGTAACCATAGAGCAGCACTTGGCTCAGGTCGGACACCTGGACAAATGGTGGGCAAAGCTTTATCTGCTGCCAAAGCTGCTGCTGGGGGTGTTGCTGGAGTTGCTGGTGCTGCTGCTAAGAAGTTGAGTGGTGGAGACAAGAGTAGATCTCGAGGTTCTGGTTCTAGTAGCTCCGAGAGTGTTAGCAAAAGCACTGAATGAGTTGGATTTATGCTAAAATTTTTGCTGATAATACCGTTTTTTTTTCTGTCAGGCTGCGGGGAACATCACTGTATTAAGCCAGAAAATTTATCAGGTTTGCGTGAAAAACTAGATATAGTGTCAACAGAGCAGAAATGGGTTGATTCTGGTGTTAATATTTCAGATAGAATAAGAGTAACAGAGATTGATATAGTGCCTAGTAAGGTTAATTTTTGTCCTAAGCAGTATGCAGATTTTGCAATTGGGCCTGGGAGAAATGACGTTGCATTACCATTTGCGCTTAAAAAAGGCGATACGATAAGCTTTAGTGTGATTGGAAGTAAAGTGTGTAAAGATAAAGAGAGTGAGACAAAAATCAGGTATTTGAAAATCGACGAAAAGTGTAGCGAGCAAGAAACGGAACATTTTGCACATGTTTTAAATCAAGAGAAATGCCAAGGTGGCAAGGATGGGATATGTCCTAATAAATATATAATAGGCGATGCGCAATGGTTGAGTGGAAGAGAGTACTGGTTTTCGAAGTTAGATCAAGATGAAAGAAAAAAGGAAATTGAAAATATTATTAACTCTATAAAACAAGGAGAGAATATAGATTGCAGCAAGCTTTCAGAGAGCAGTGCAAGTAAGATAGATACGCACATTTTAAATTCACTCTGTAGACGTATATGTAAATTTTCTTCTGGTCGTAGAGGCGAGGATTGCGTGTATATTGAATATAATAATATAGAAATTGAGCTATTCAATGCTTTAAATTCTAGTGGTGAATCTGTTGTTGCTGAAATTATTAGTAACGTATTAAAGGGAAAACAGGTAAAAACTGACATTACATTTCTAAAAGTTGGTATGGATAATGAAACTCTTGAACACATTCCAGGTGGTGGTTTATGTACTAGTTGTGATCATAAGATGGAGAATGACCATCAAATACCAAGTTTAACTTTTAGTCTATGTAGCAGAAATGACAAGAGCTGCTACAATACAAATGACAAAGGCGGGTTCAACATAAGAGTAACGAAGAACCATGGTCTGGAAAATAGCTTGTATATAAGTGTTTCCGATAAATTCCCTGAGCATAAGCCTGGTGAAAATCAAGCGGATATATCTGTAGATATCAGCAAAGTTCATGACATGGAAAACTTGAAAGGAAAATTAAAAGACAAAACAGGCACCATATATTACGGAATAAGAGACCATGGCTGCGATTACAAAAATGAAGGTCAGTTTAGTATTAACCTAACAACTAAAGAGCCACCTACAAAAACTTTTAGTGCAATATATAATTTCTTTGATGAAAAAGTGAAAACTGCATTTTTCGGCTCTAATTATAAAGACCCTAACGCAATTCACTCTGATACTAGTCCTGTGAAGTCTCTTTACGAAAGTTTTATAAAATCAAGCAGAACAAATACCATTAGATCTACTATAATATCACTATTAGTACTATATATAATCTTATATACTCTTTATTACTTTTTTGGATTAACTCATATTTCTATATATGAGTTTTTAATTATATGCGTAAAGATAGGAATCATCGCCCAGCTATTGCAGGATAATAGCTGGGACTTTTTTTATAACAACGCATTCTCTATATTTATTAACACTCCAAAACAACTAATAGAAATAGCAAATTTTAGAGGCACTACTTCAAATGTTTTTGAGTTTCTTGATTTGCCGCTCAATAGGTTCTTGTCATCGCATTCAGTATTGTTAATAGTATCTCTTATATTTTCTGGCCCTTTGGGCATTGTATCTTTTTGCTTGGTGATTTGGGGTTTAATCACAGTGAGCTTATCTATTTTTAATGCCTTATTTTCTTTTATTACATCTATAGCAATAGTTGCGTTATTACTTTCTTTAGCACCTATTTTTATTATTTGTCTTTTATTTGCGTATACTAGGCAGATGTTTCAAAACTGGGTTAAAAATTTAGCAAGATTTGCAATTCATCCAGTGGTCCTTTTAATTTTTATATCACTGATAAGTCAGGTTATGGATTATATTGTGTATTCAGTATTTGATTTTGAGGTCTGCTCTACATGTATACTTAATATTAACCTAAAGATTTTTAACCCTTGTATTTTTTATGGTTATGCTTCCAAATATACACCTAATATTACCGCTATGATGGCTTTTGTTATTTTGGGACACGCTATGAAAGCTTTAGTTGAAGCTTCTTCGGCAATATCTGACTCGTTGTTTGGTGCTTATGTAGCGAGCGAACCTGGAAGACAGTATCAACAAAGCTTAATGGGAAGAGTAGGGTTAGATGAACAAAGCGTTCAAAGAAGAGAAAGAGGAGATGCCTCTCAACAGTCAGGTACGTCAAGACCTCAAATACCACAAGGGACTCAAAGGTCAACGCCTCAGATACCACAAGGAAGACAGCAATGATAAGTAAAAGATCACTATTGTTGATACTGTGTCTTGCAATCACTGGTTGTAATATGGATTGTGTCGAGCCTGGGTTGCAGAGCAAAAACACCAGCGTTAATGTGGATGTTCCAGTTCGTGAAGCCGATAAAATTCATTGGGTTGATTCTGGTCAGGTAATTAGTCAGGGTGAGAAAATCAAATTCACCCTCGATGGATCAGTAAATTTTTGCCCTTTTAAAGAAGACAAAAATCCAAGGAAAGTACTTGTGCCAGCTAGCTTTTGTGCTGATGGCTCAGAACCGAATTATAGTAAGGCTGCGGATATTAATAGTGTACCTAACAATTATGGTGTTAATGAAAGTAAAAACGAACTATGTGGTGGCAAAGGATTTGGCAGCAATAGACGTTATGTGGACACTGGAATTAAAGTAAATCCTGGTGACAAGTTAAGCTTCAGCTTAGTTCCCAGAAAAATAACAATTGATTACGACAATCCAGAAGGGAAAGGCATCAATTTTGATGACAATTGTTATAAAGCTGCAGAAAATGACCGTAAGGAAACTGTATATAAGAAAGCTACAGTGAGTGAAGTACATCAGGGGGGAGAGTTTTTTTGTGATGGTAAAGATGGTACAAAAAATAAAATACAATTTTTACCTCTTGATAAAACAAAAGCAAAGGAAAGCAAAGTGCTAGTTGGCAATGGGTATACCCCATATGATAATAAGGTGCATTTTAATAAAGGTTATATTCAAGACAACGAACCATGGGTATATGGTTCACTACTTGATTTACGCCGCGCTAAAATAGGATTGAACGAGTTATGTGATGGAAAAAACTGTAGTCTTGATGAGAGAAAAAAGTACTCCTCCTATGAGCTTAACTGTTACCATCAAAATATATGCTATACTGAGAAGGGTATATGGAACTATGGTTTAGATCAAGCAGGAGAACGGAACTGTGTCTCCTCTATAAGGTATAAGAAGTACGATAAAGGAAATAAATGTGATATGTATTCTTATCTAGAAAAAATGGAAGGGAATGTTAAAGCAGGTAGTTTTACTGAAGATGATAAATCTTGGGCTGAGGCTCTTGTTGCAAAAATAAGCGATCCAGGTGATGCAAGTATTTCTGAAGGCAAGCGTAATGATATGAAGGGCGATGCTAAAGGTATTCAATGTCTTCCAAAAAGAGGAGAAGCAGGAAAGGAGAAAAATGATAAACTAGTATGCTCAAAAATCAGTGATAATTTTGAAGATTTTTCCTTAAAATTAAATCATGACTATCCAATAGGAAGTGTAACACCTGGTAGCAGTGTGATGCTTGCCATTGCAGATTATGGTCACTATGGAGCTAATAGAGGTGGGTACCATGTTAAAGTGACTAGATCATGTGAATATATTAATGGCGAAAAATTATATGTATATTTAGGTGATGAGCCACCTAAAGATTTGCATGGTGTGGGAACTAATGATTTTAAAGTGGTAGGAGTGAGAGAAAGAGTAGACGGAAAAGATGAGTACACCATATTAGATGTAATAAGCGGAGAACACTTTCAGAACGAGGAGTCTAAGAAGATATATTTCGGTATCGATGTAAGTAACGTAGAGAGAGATGACATTACAGATAAAAATGGCAAATATTACGAAAACAATAAGTATAGTGTAACTTTATTTGTTAAAAGAAAAATTAATGATTTTATTTCATCGAATATAAACGAGATATTTAAGTTTACGAAAGAAGAAGTAATTGGTGACAGCGTTAAAGATTCATATAAAGGATATATAAAAGGCCTTCTTCAGGGGGTAAGAGCTTTGCTTACTCTATACGTTATATTTACTGTCTTTGGCTATATGTTTGGAACAATACAGCTAAGTAAATTTGATTTTATTGTAAGAATGTTCAAGATAGCATTTATAGCTTTTGCCTTTAGCGATAGAAGCTGGGAACTCTTTGGTACAACTTTATCCAGACTTTTTGTAGATGGCAGCACTTATTTAGTTGATAGCTTTTCTGGCTATATAGGGGAAGGGGAGAGAAAATTTGCATTCTTAGACTTAACAGCAGGAGTATTATTCACAACAGAAACTTGGCTAAAGTTTTTATCGTTGATGCTCTCTGGTCCTTTTGGCTTTATTGCATTTTTGGCAATACTCTATGCTACTTTTATGTTCTTAAAATGCATTATTAGCGCTACGTTTAAATATGTGATATCTACTGTTCTAGTAGCGTTTTTACTGTCATTAACACCTTTGTTTATCGTGTTTATTTTATTTCAACAGACTAAACCCTTGTTTGATAACTGGATAAAAACGTTGGCTCATGTTTCATTAGAACCAGTCATTTTATTTTCATCTTTATCTCTTTTAAATCAGTTGATGTATTCAGTTTTATATAACCTCACAAATTTTTCTGCATGCTATCAATGTTTAATTAGCATAAATTTCTTATCGTATGATCTATGCCTGATGAAATCAATACTGCCTCTTGGATACAGTCCTGGCACTAATGTTGATGTTGCACTCAGTACCGGAGAAAGGGCTGGTGGGCACTTTGCAGCATTACCTATAGACCTAATCCAGGCGTTTATATACCTCATTATTGCCGGTGCAATGGAAGCTTTTGTTTCTATATCGGAAACTATGGTACAAACACTATTTAGCTCTGGTTATGGAGTTACTGGCGGTGTTGGTACAGTTGCTAAGAGCGCATCGCAAGCTATGCTGTCAACCGTTGGCCTTGATGATAAGACCCAAAGTATGATACAGAGTATCAAGCAGAAAATGAGTAAAGATCGGGGAAAAATTGAGGCTAAATTACCTAACACGCCAAAGCAACCAGACAAAAAAGAAGATTCTAAAGGAAGTTCTGATAAAACAACGAGTGATAGACCTAAAACATTAAAACAATCAGATCAGCAAAAAAATTCTGATGAAACAATAAGAAGTGATCCTAGTGCTAAAGCTAAAAACAAGGAAGAAAATGGAGAGGAGTAAGATATAAATGATATTATGGAGTAACTAATTAAAAAGATATTTTAAGTAAAGTTTTAGAAATTTATTCTGTATTTGGAAAAAGTTTAGATATGCAATCACGTTTAGGCAAATGTTGGTTTAGGGTATTACTTCTTGCAGCTTATGTGCTGATCACAGGTTGTAGTAAAAACGATATGCCTTTTCCAAGGTGTATATCTGCTGACTATTTTGGTCCTAAACCTATTGCAGTAAGCGCTCATTTTTCAAGCGACCACGATGCGTTTATTCCAGGAGATGGAGAAGTTATTGATCCTGAAACTGGCGAAATTAATTATGGTTTTCACCATAACCAAGTGGTGAAGTGGGAGGATACCGGACTCGAAACCAATGGAGATAGTTTAAAAGTGCGAGTTAATGGTGCATGGACATCTTGGAGTAATAATAACAAGAAGGAATCTAAAAAAGGCGGTTATACCTTACAAAGCTTGGAGCAGTTAAAATATGCAACTAAATTTGAAGGTAAACAAAGTGATAATAGTTTACCTAATTTTCACTTAGTTTGTAATGATTATAAACCTAGCATACAAAAATTTTCAAGTAAGCCTAATGCAAGTTGCACTGTAAATTGCAAGTGCATTAATGAAGATGATAGCGCAAATACAGTATCACGTGGTGCTCCATGTTGGTTTACCAACGGTCATGGTGCTTATCTTTTGTTTCAAACGGGGAAAGATGATCCTAACGAAAATCTAAAGTTAATGCGCGATCCTCAATATCCTACTGTACATCTAGGTTATAACTCCACAGCAGAGGGCGACAATGGATTTTTTACTTTAGACAGAGATAACACTAAATTAAAGGACAGAAATTGTAATGAGTTGAAGTTAAAAAAGGGATGGAAAATATATGTAAAAATATTAGATAGATATTACTTAGATAGTGTAGGTGGCTACTCTTTTGAGTTCTTAAGTGGAGTGCAGCAGCCAAGTAGTTTTGGGTTTTTTGATTACATTTATAACTATCTAAAATGTGTATTATTGATTAACGAAAATTGCAAAGAACATTTTAATAGCAATGATCCTGCAGTTGCACAAGCTATGTTCGAAAATATAGCTGAAAAAGGTACGAGCTTTCACAATTTTGTTCTTTCCTTGCTTGTTCTATTTGTAATGATTTCATCGCTTCTTTATCTTTTTGGCATGATACGAGAAACTAAGCATGATATGCTCATCAGAATGATGAAAATCACTCTAGTAATAGTGCTTATATCTCCTGGAAGTTTTAGATTTTTCTATGATCATTTTCTTGTTTTATTCGTTAAAGGTCTTGAACAATTGATAAGTGTAATTACTAACTTTGCTCCCAACATGAACACCGGAAGTATTGCTCAAGGAGATGAAGCTAAGTTGTTTAGCTTCATGGAGGACATGTTCAATAAATTTTTTGCTTATTCTGTTTGGAAAAAGTTTGCAGCGTTTTTACATTACCAAATGTGGGCAAGCCTTCTTATGATACCGGCAATTTTCATAGGGATTGTACTATACTTCTTGTTGTGCTTGTATGCTTACATAATATTTCTCTCTGGCTTTATGGGTATAGCTTTTCTTATAGCTATCATGCCACTGTTTCTAATTTCTATTTTATTTTCACCGCTGAAAAGTCTATTTGAAGGTTGGATAAAATTCTGCATCAGTTTTTGTTTACAATCGATTATGATATTTACTCTCTTGTCATTGTTGGCTTCAATGATAATGAACACCTTTTATAGACAACTAGGTTTTACTGTATGCTACAATAAATGGTTCGAGGTAAAGTTATGTGCTCCAAAATGGGTGTTTGGCGGTTTTTGTATCGTTGATAAGCAGTACTTTGGTTGGACTCCAGGGCAAATTTTCGTACCTTACACTCTTGGAGAAGCTTCTTCTCTTAACATAGATAAAAGTATAGAAGGTATAGAAAAGATAAGCAGAGAAGGTGGTACAATAAAATTTACTGGTGGTGCTGGATATATCCCGCTTCCACCGGATTACATTGAAAAAGGGTTTCGTTATATAGATTATCCTTTCTTTAACCCAATTCCTGGTACTAAAGAGAATCCAGCAGACCATTATATTGCAGAAAGTGATATGGTAGTAGATAATAGCTGTAGTGTAAAAGATTTAGTGCGTTTAACAAATAGTTTATCCCATGCATCAGAAAAAGCTGATATCTTATTATTGATTAATAATATAAGTAAAAAGACAGAAATCTATTGTAAGCAGCCAGGAAATGAAAGCAGGTGTACTAATTACAAGGAAATCATAGAAAAAGTAATTCTACAGCCAAGTTTAAAAAGTGAAATAAAGTCTTTAGTGCAAGATATAATTAGACAAGATGGGAGCTGCCAATCACAGAATTTTTATAAGGTAAATAGAAACTATCAAGAAAATAGTGATTACCAAAGGGTGCAAGACATACAGAGAGGTTATTTAATCAATGCAGGGGAAATCTTTGTGTTATTCTTGCTTTCATTTTTAATGCTCTCCTTACGCGAGTTCGTACAACAAATGGGCTCAAGTATAGCTGGTGGTGGATTCAGCGTTTACAATATATCTAGAATGTATGAAGCATCGCCTTTGGTTGGCATAATGGAAGGATTAAAACAGCATTATTGGCAAGACGCAATTGGTGGAAAACTAGAATCTTTACGTAATTGGGCTACTCATTTACCGGATAGATTAGCCGGAGGTACAGCTAATCTACTGGGTAGGATACCAAGGGTTGGAGGAGTGCTGAAATACGCTATTGATGTGCCACGTAAATTTGTAGGTGCTACTATTGAAGCAACGAAGCTTGCAACATCGCCTGAAAATGATGTTGATAAGCTCGAGGAAAAAATTTACAGGGCATTTGGAGTTGATAAGGAAGATATTATACACAGAAGGATCGGTAAATATTTAGATTATTATAAAGGATACGTAGGATCACATTTGGGCTATACAATAGAAGATGCTATGAAGTTTACTTGGGAGCATGGTCTTGACTCTATAGGAAAGCATGGCTATGATCATAACCTACTCTATAGAGCAAAAGAATATAGGCGAGATTTCTTAGAGAAGCTTCATGATTACACTATCGGCCGTAAGAGAGAACCAGAAAAAGACAATCCTGATCAATCAAATAAGGTAGAACGAGAGTTAGGCACGGAACTAGTAAGAGATAACCATGATCAGCCACTAGAAGAAGGCGACCCTCTTCGACTACGAGGGGGAGGTCAGCCAGATAAGGTAGTACGAGAACTAAGCGCAGAACAAGAAGACAAGCCTAATCAACTACAGCATGATCAGCCAACAGAAGAAGATAAGCCTGATCAATCAAATGAAGTGACACGAAATTTAGGCACGGAACCAAAAGTTTCAGATGAAATTGATGATTTTGGATCTGCTTTTGAAGGTATGGAAAAACGTGCTGAAAGAGAAGGCAGAAGAAATCAAGATAAAGTTTACAACCTCTCACCACTTTTTGAAATGAACACTCCAGAAGCTGTAGAAAAACGTGCTGAAAGAGCTAGAAGAAAAGAAGAAAGAGATCGAAAAGACGAAGTTTATAATCTTAAGCCTTTATTTAAAGAACCAAAAAATCCAGAAGAGTACGTTAGGGCACTTTTTGAAATGAATACCCAGGAAGCTATAAAAAAACGTGCTGAAAGAGAGGAAAAAAGAAATCGAGAAGACAGTAAAAGGAAATTACCGGAACCAATGAGGAAACCAGATGCAAAAGGAGATGAGAAGAGGATTGAAGATGAAGACTAATAAAAATTTCAAAGGCCTTGATTATTATAAATTGCAGCAAGACAAAGATGGCAACATAAAGTTAAATGACTACGACGACGTTTTAAATGCGCGTAGGGCAAGGGTAGACTTGTTGCGGGATAACACATCACTTGACAAGGATGTCAATTTTGCTAAGTTGAATAAAGCTTTGAGTGAGAAATTTGTAGGTAATCGTGGTTTATTGTCTGAATTTGATAAGGAAGACAAAGAGATTGCACAAGAAAGGCTTAAGATGTCCAATATTTTAGACAATCTTGATAATCTTGCAAACATTAAAAGTGAAGAGCTATTGGAGGTTAGTTTATTGCTATCAGACCTTAGCTTCATAGAGAGAAATGTTGTACTAAATACCGATCAGAATTCTGATCTTACAGAGTTTAAAAGTCTATTTATCGAAAAAAAGGCATCTGGTAAAGAGTATAGTAAAGAAGAATGTAGAGGCTTTCTTGATAATATAGATAAAATCAATGCTATAATTAAGTTAGAGTTAGAAAGCAGAATTGAAGGGCTAAATCATGATGAAAAAAATGATCATGATGATTTACAAGATGAGATTGGTCAAGCAATTAATGCAGCAGGCAAATCAGAAAAAGATAACTGATGAGTCTTGTGTTTGTGTTTTTCTTACAAGCGACTCGATGGCTTCTCTCTATTAAACTGCTAAAGCCATATTGACATTAATCATATAGTATAAATCATTAGTTATTTTGGAGCTTATTTAATATGCTACGCATCATTGCAGGCAAATATCGCGGAAGAAAAATAACTACAGGTAAGCATTTAGCTGCACGGCCAACTATGAGTATTGTCCGAGAAGCAATATTTAATATGCTTTCCTCAAGAAAACCTATTTATAACTTGAATGTACTTGATTTATTCTGTGGTAGTGGTTCTTTTTCATTTGAAGCGCTTTCTCGCGGCGCTAAACATGCATTCATGGTGGATTCAGATTATTACAATTTGCAACTGCCTAAAAAAACAGCAGAAGATTTTGGAATTACGAACAATGTCACGCTAATTTGTTGTAGTGCTAACAAATTGCCACAACCTATTTCAAAGTGCGATGTAGTTTTTATAGACCCACCTTACAATAGCAATCTAGTTGAATCAACGTTGAATGGACTAGCTCACTCAGGCTGGTTAAGTGATGATGCATTGATAATTCTAGAGATTAGGAAAAACGAAGATTTTGAGTGCAATAAAAACTTCAGTATAATCTTGGAACGCACCTACGGTATAGCGAGAATAATTTTTCTTTCTCTATTAACTTGAACTTGCATATACTTTTCATTGATGAGTTCCAGTTCTATTTTCGTCAAGTTTCCGGAGAAATTACTTATTCTGTACTGCCCTAGATCAAAATTTTTATTAAATTCAGAGTCTATTAAATATTCATGTGCTTCTTCAATAAATTTATTTTCTTTTTCTTCGTAACTGGTGTGTTTTGTTGTACCATTATTATCCTCACGATAAACTAAATGTTCTTTATGATCAGCATGAATATTTTTATTTTCACAAACCTTTTCAGGATCGTGCTCAAGTACTTTTCTACCAACAATCAATAGCTTATAAGAAATTTCCTATGATTCCTTTTAAGCGAGTTTTGAATTTTTGAAATGTCATGACATTGTTGATACGGTTATCAAGAAACGATAAAGTATCCACAAAATCTTCTGAATAATCATTGATAAAAAAAAGTATCGTACTTAAGTACACTCCAGCTAATATTGCTCTTTTTGTATAGTAGTTAAAATCTGTTGATTGGTCATAAATGCCATACCAAATCGCACTAACAGTTCTGTATAAAAGTTTACTAGAAAAATATGTATTTTTTGGTGATACAGAGAATAATAAAACATTTCTTAAAAGTTCTCTATAATTTGGTAGCTTAGCGTAATTTGAAAGGCGTATTTGAATGGCTAACTTTACTCGCTCTCGCACTTTCATATCTTCTAAATTAGAATCCCTTAGTTCAGCTTCCATTGAGCTATTTAAGTCCTCTGCTATGTGCTCCAAAGCGCTATATATTCCATTCTGAAATTTGCAAAAGCTATTAGCTAGATTAAGGTCAGTGCACACCCTTAATAGGGTTTCATCGCTTATCCCTTCAAATGGAATAACCCTAATTAGCTTATCTATTATTAACTTTTGTTCCACGCAACATCATACTAAACAGCATGTGTGATTGTACCTGAGATTTTCAAACATTCTACAAAATGCTTCACCACGTTCCTCGAAATTTTTCCATTGATCAAAAGAAGCACACGCGGGAGAAAGTAATATTGTTACTTCTTCTGCGCTATTTAAGGCCTCTTCAAAAGCCAATCTGAATGCATCTTCTAGATTGCAACATTTAACATAATCTACTTTATTCTCCATAACATTTGCAAAAGCTTCGGTTGATTCTCCAATAAGAAAAGCTTTTCTAACCCTTGTAAAATGCTTGCTTAATGATTCTATTCCACCTTTTTTGCTTCTTCCACCAGCGATCCAATTTATGTTTTCATAAGATAAGATTGCCTTTTCGCTCGATTTTGCATTAGTTGCTTTGCTATCGTTCACGAAAAACACATTTCTTATTTTGCCAAGCAGTTCATTCCTATGCCTCAGTCCTGAAAAGGACTTGATTCCATTGATAATAGTGTTGCTATCTACTCCAAGTACCTTACATACGGCATATGTGGCTGCTATGTTTTCTGCGTTGGATATTAGGTTTATTTTCACGTCGCTTACTGATAAGCTATGATTCTCTAGTTTTAACGAGATCTTCTGGATCCCAGTGCCCCTTTTGTCATCCAAGTAGCTGACACTGGGATCCAGATAATTTCGATCTATACCAGTAATCTGTTCACTATAATCAAGCAAATTGTTACCTGCCAATGATATTAGATCTCTTGCACCACCCTCTGTCATCTGAGTAGTTGGCAATGGTTTTTCTTTTCTGGATTCCAGCGTCACGCGCTGGAATGACATCGGCGAATATGTTACTGAGATTGGAATTTTGTCTCCAGTGAATTTGTTGAATATATCAGCAGTAATCTCATTGTCACATCCTATTACGGCAACCTCACTACCGTTTATCAGTTTTAATTTAGTTGCTATGTAGTTCTCCATACTTCCATGCCTATCTATGTGATCTGGTGTAATATTGAGCAGTGCTGAAATGTCCACGTTAATTTCATTCATCAACTCCAATTGAAAAGAGGAGAGTTCGATTACATAAATTTCTGCATCTCTTTCTAGATCCAAAACAGGAACGCCCAAATTTCCACCAATAGCTACTTTTTTCCCTGCAGATTTTAATATGTGCCCTATTAGTGATGTAGTGGTTGATTTACCATTTGTTCCTGTGACGCCTATTACCTTCTGGTTCGTAGTTTTAGCTTCAAGAAATAGCTCAATGTCTGATTTTATTTTGCAATCAAATCTCCTTGCAAGTTTTACTATCCAATGTGGCTCTGTTGGCACTCCAGGGCTTAAAACCAATGCACTGATCTCATGCCAATTGTATTCCTTGGGATGAATAAAATTACATTTTTTATACATCATTTTTGCATTTGCTATTTGCTCTTCATGATCATCCCATGCATATATTCTTGCACCACTCTTTGTTAGAGCGTTAATGGCGGATAAACCAGTTTTACCAAGACCAAAAACCGCGACGTTTTGATTTTTGTATTTGTTTAGTTGCACTGCTAGATAACTTATGCGAACCATTTTATAAAGATATCGTACAAATTACAACAGACTTCTTGCATAGGTCACAACTGTCATTCAATAGAAACGAAAAAACTTACTTGACACCCTCCGCCAGTCCCCTTATCATGAAACTGAAGCTATTTATTTATCTTCTCTGTACAGATTAAATGACAAAAAAACTCACGTATCTGGCGTCTCATGT
>NZ_JAPQLG010000046.1:0-1372 GCF_028982005.1 Wolbachia endosymbiont of Drosophila bocki
TTTTTTATCTTTAATCCATCATAGCTAGCGATGCAACAAAGCCATCCCAGTGTCAAGCACTGGGATGACAAGAAAGTGAGCACTGGAATGACATCGTTTACTATGTACCATATTGCAATATTCGTACAACTGTGGGAAACATCTATGGATGCCATTCCTATTACCTTATTTCCATTTTTATTTCATTTTCAAAGGAGGCTATTATGTCACTTACCGATATCGCTCACCGTATCAATGAACTCGCTTCATCATGGGAGCAATTTAAATTAATAAATGATCGCAAACTAAAAGAAATTGAAAGCAAAGGGCGTGCTGATTCTGCAACAATTGAGCAGCTATGCAAGGTAAATAATGCCATTGATAGTTGCAAAGAGCGTTTAGACTTGATCGAAACTGCAGCTCAACGCCCAGAAGTAAATACAGATTTTAGCACAAGCGATAAATATTTTTCTGATTATATCCGCAAGGGAATGGAAAGCGGTTTATCACACAAAACCCTCAGTGGAGATGACAGTGATATCGGGGGGTATCTAGTTACTCCGCATATTGTAAAACGCATAAACAAGCGCGTAACTGATTCGTCCCCAATGCGACAAATATGCTCCAGTCAAAGAATCTCTACTGAAACATTGGATTACATTATAGAAGATTTTGACCGCGCCGGTGCAGGTTACAGTAGATGATGAGGACGGTGGCAATAAGTCTAAGTATGATTTTGCAAAAGATACGGACACGCCCAAAATCCAAAAGATTTCCGTCACAACTTACGAGTTATATGCTCAACCACACATATCACAAAAGTTACTCGATGATGCGTTTGTCGATGTTGAGAGTTGGCTGGTGGAAAAGATTGCCGAGACTTTTAGTAAGGAAGAAAGCGAAGCCTTCATTAAGGGTGAGGGCACTTTTCAACCAAAAGGAATTTTAGCTTATGAAAATGGAAACAGTTATAATAAAATAGAGCAAGTTAAAACTGAAAAATTAGATAGTGATTCAATAATGATGTTGTATTACTCTCTGGACGAATATTATTCCAAAAATGCGTCATTTTTGATGAATAGGAGTACGTTGAAGGATATCAGGCTGCTAAAATCTCAAACAGGTCAGTATCTCTGGCAGCCAAGTCTGTCGCTTGAAGCTCCAGATACTTTAATGGGAATACCAGTATATCAATCTGCCGATATGCCACCAGCGCCAAACAATCAGCTACCAGTAATTGCGATGGCAGATTTCAAACAAGCTTATAAGATTGTAGATAACAGAGGAATGAGAATATTAAGAGACCCTTATACGAATAAACCTTATGTTAGAACCTGTTAAGGATCTCGAAAATATGAGGTAAAATAAGCATAGTTAAGAAAGAG
This sequence comes from Wolbachia endosymbiont of Drosophila bocki, assembly GCF_028982005.1. Lineage (NCBI taxonomy): Bacteria > Pseudomonadati > Pseudomonadota > Alphaproteobacteria > Rickettsiales > Anaplasmataceae > Wolbachia > Wolbachia endosymbiont of Drosophila bocki. Next base: position 1,365 of record NZ_JAPQLG010000046.1, read on the forward strand.
GTATATCT
>NZ_JAPQLG010000047.1:0-1666 GCF_028982005.1 Wolbachia endosymbiont of Drosophila bocki
TAAATCCTTAATTATTTCTGACTTTTTAGTTCAGTTTTTAACCATTCTTTCCTTAACTTAATGGCAGTGAACCTCGTCATCCCGCTACTTGTTAGCGGCTGAGATACCGCGAATGAATCGCGGTATGACGGTTCGCGGCGGTATGGACGTAGGAAAACCTTTCTTGGGTCAGCTATAGAGACTCTCATCTTTAGCGAGCTTCAAGGTAATTGGTTGCTATTTGCGAAAATATTTGCATAATTTAAGTAACATTACTTAATAAAAATTAACTATGGAGCTTAATAAGATTGCAGCATCGATTTTACTTTCTGGGCTAATCATTATGATAGTTAGTAATGTAGTTGATATGCTTTACAGTCCAGAAGAATATAAGATTGAACACCAAACGATAGTAGCTGCTGGCAGCAATGAGTTCCAGCAAAAAATCGAGCAAGTGGCGCTTGATATTGGAGCGCTCATGCAGAATGCTAGCTTTGAGAAAGGTAAATCAGCAGCAAAAAAATGTATAGCCTGCCATAGTTTTGAGAAAGGTGGAATGAATAAAGTAGGACCAAACTTATGGAACATAGTTGGAAATAAAAAGGCCCATCTTGGTAACTCATTCAATTACTCAAAAGCAGTGCTTGAAAGAGGTGGAAAATGGGGGTATGAGGAGCTATTTGCCTTTTTAAAGAACCCAAAAGCCTATATAAAAGGTACACGTATGGCATTTGCAGGTATTTCCAATCCACAAGAAATTGCAGATCTAGTTAGTTATTTGCATCAATTGAGTGATAGCCCGGTTGCTTTGCCAAAGTAGTATGGATTATTGTAAATTGTTTGATGGAAATAATGGTCACATAGCATATCGAAAGCTACAAGGAAAGAAAGCTTCTGTAGTTTTTTTCGGTGGATTTGCATCCAGTATGGATGGAACTAAAGCAACTGCTATTTACAAATTTTGCCAAGAAAATGACGTAGCACTTGTGCTATTTGATTATTTTGGTCACGGTCATTCAAGTGGTAATTTTATTGATTACGCGATAAGTGATTGGCAAAAAAATTGTGCTAAAGTAATGAGTGAATTAACTAGCGATAAACAAATAATTATAGGTTCAAGTATGGGAGGATGGCTGATGTTGCTCACTGCCCTTCAATTTCCAGAAAAAATTGCAGCACTAATTGGTATATCGTCTGCTCCCGATTTTACTGAAGATTTGATATTCAAGCAATTGTCAGGCAAGCAAAAAGAAGAACTAGATTCTAAAGGTGTAATAGATTTTACTTCAGAGCATTGTACATACAAAATAACTAAAAATTTGATCGAAGATGGCAGAAAGAACCTTCTTCTAAACAAAAAGACAATAGATATAAACTGTCCTGTGCGCTTGCTGCATAGCATTAATGATAAAGATGTTCCTTATCAAACTTCATTGAATTTAGCTGAAAAAATTAAGTCAACCGATGTTGAAGTACACTTAATAAAATCAGCAGAGCACAATATGTCTGACAATCATTCACTGGAAGTTTTATTTAAGACCATTAGAGAATTTTGTAACCAGACTGCATTCTGTGATTTTTAGCAAAACACGATTTTTCATTTGAGCTTTCTTCAACTTAAAATAAATACAGAAAATTGCTGCCTATAGCTAAACTGACTTAGATTTACCGACAATTTGAAAAACCG
>NZ_JAPQLG010000048.1:0-1165 GCF_028982005.1 Wolbachia endosymbiont of Drosophila bocki
CTATATAAAAAATATTACTTTCGCTATGAGATAGACTTAATACATTGTTTTCAAGGTGGTAATGAATTGCAATTTTGCCTTCATATCTACAGTGCTCTAAAAATTTCTCTAACTCTTCACTACTATACTCTATTTTTTCTTCTGTGCTAGACCCACTATAGGAAAAAAGCTTTTCCACTTTCCCTATCAAGGAATTGAATTCATACTTCTTTAAAAAGGATAACAATTTCTCCATGTTTGGAGAATGGACTTCATATTTTGCAATATCATGTTGAAGGTCTACTTTTTCGCATAGTGATAAAAGTTCTCTTGAAATTAGTGCTTTTTCCTTATGTTCGGTAAGAATATTACGAATCCTCGTTCGCTCGATGTTATCAATGTTCTCTATAATATTATTCAATGAATCAAATTCATCTAATAATTTAGTGGCAGTTTTTGGTCCTATTCCTGGAACGCCTGGAATGTTATCAGATGCATCACCAGTTAGAGAAAATAAATCAAGAAGCTTGTGTGAGTTTACACCAAATTTTTCTACTACTCGTTTTTCATCTATGTATATATTTTTAATGGGGTCGAATATTAAAATATTGTGGTTCAAGAGTTGAAACAAATCTTTATCTGATGAAACGACTACCACTTTAAAGTCTTGGTGGTTGGCGTATTTTGCAGCTAGTGTTGCAATTATATCATCTGCTTCATAACCTTCAATCTCTTCATAGCTGAGGTTAAAAGCTTCTACCGCTTCCCTCAGTATGGTGAACTGTGGAGTTAGATCCTCAGGAGGCGTTACTCTGTTCGCTTTGTACTCAGGATATAAATTGTGCCTAAAATTCTTTTTCCCTGCATCAAGTGCTATAGTTAAGTAGTCCGAATGGGCAATGTACTTAAGAACCATATTCAGAAAGCCATATACACCACCTATTGGCATTCCTGTTGTGGTAATTAAGTGAGGTAGTACATAGTAAGCTCTGAAAAGAAAACCATAGCCATCGATGATTGTGAAAGTTTTTTCTTTCATTGTAGATATTTATGCGTGCTTTTGATGGTCCACTATTTAGCTGAGAAAATCAAGTTTTTGTTTTTCTGCTTTTGAGCGTTGTAAGAACCTGTTAAGGATCTCGAAAATATGAGGTAAAATAAGCATAGTTAAGAAAGAGGTATATCT
>NZ_JAPQLG010000049.1:0-5136 GCF_028982005.1 Wolbachia endosymbiont of Drosophila bocki
AGATATACCTCTTTCTTAACTATGCTTATTTTACCTCATATTTTCGAGATCCTTAACAGGTTCTAAGATACAATACCTCAACTTATTTTATTTATAAAAAAGTTATAAATATATACCTTTTAAGTATTTACTTCTTACCCTTAATCAACTCTAAAGCCTTCTTCAAATCTATGCTTTCAATATCTGCACTCTTGCCCAAAGCAACGTTTGTTTTACCGCATTTTATATAGAATCCGTACCTACCGTTGCAGATAAAAACTTCTTTTCCCTTTTCATTAACCCCGAGAGATTTTAACTCTTTGCGTGGACTGTTTGCAATAATTTGTACAACTTCGCTCAATTCTGTATTCAGCACCTCTTTGGAGCTTTTCTTAAGAGAAAAGTATCTACCATCATAGAAAATATAGTACCCAAATCGCCCAAGGCCTATTTTTACTTCCTTTCCGGTTTCAGGGTGTTCTCCGATTACTTTTGGCAAGGAAAGTAACTGAGTAGCGGTGCTCAGATCAATATCATTAACATTTATATCTTTTGGTATAGAAACCGCCTTTTTCTTTTCTGACTCATTATTAAACTGCAGGTAAAGCCCAAAAGGACCTTTTTTAATTACTACCTCTTGTCCTGTTATATCATCTATACCTAAACTTTTTGGATATTCTGAATTGTCGTTACTACCTGTAATTTCTTTTGTATGGTTGCATTCAGGATAGTTAGAACATCCAAGGAACACCCCGGCTTTTCCAAAGTTCAATTTCAATATGCCACCCAAGCAATCAGGACATTTCGTATTCACCTCTTTTTTTCCTTCTTCTGAACAAAACCAATCGATTACCAAATCGTGAATGCCGCTGAAAACTTCATCATGCGTCATTTGCTTGACAGAGTTTACATGACCAAAAAATGGCACCCAAAAGTGGCCTAATTCTTTTTTCCAATCTGCATGTCCATTTGAAATTAAATCAAGCTTCTCTTCCATTTGTGCTGTGAAATCATACTCTACACAACGCTGAAAAAAAGTTTCTAAAAATATAGTAACGATTTTACCGCGGCTGCTTGGAATAAACCTTTTGCTATCCAATGAAACGTACTCACGATCTTGTAATACCGAAATAATTGTTGCATAAGTTGATGGTCGACCTATACCGATTTCTTCCATTTTTTTTACGATACTTGCTTCACTATAACGAGGTGGCGGTTGAGTGAAATGTTGTTTTGGCTCAACTGAAATCAGCTTACACGCTTCCCCTTCCTTCATGGCAGGTAGCAGGCCTTCATTTTCGGCTTCTATGTTATCTTGGTAGACTCTATAAAAACCATCAAAGAATATACTCGACCCACTTGCTCGCAGAACTACTTTTTGATCAGTAGAACTAATTTCAACTACCACTTGATCAAGGATCGCCGACTCCATTTGACTTGCAATGGTCCTTTTCCAGATTAAATCATACAATTTAAATTGCTCTGGCGTTAAGTAATCCTTAATACTACCCGGCGTTCTATTGATATCAGTTGGACGAATTGCTTCATGTGCTTCTTGAGCATTTTTGACCTTTTTTACATATTTACGAGGAGACTGCGGTAAATATTTATCACCATATAATGACTTAATTGATCCTCTAATTGAGTTTATAGCCTCATCTGCAATATGAAACCCATCTGTACGCATGTAAGTTATCAACCCTACAGTTTCACCACCAATATCGATACCTTCGTATAAATTTTGCGCTACTCGCATAACATTTTTCACGTTAAAATACAGCTTATTTACTGCATCTTGCTGAAGACTTGAAGTAATAAACGGAGGAAGCGGGTTTCTCTTAACTTGCTTGCATTCTACTGTGCTTACAGCATATTGCCTTGACTCAATCTCCCTGACTAAGTTTTTTGCTTCTTCTTCATTCTTAATATCAAATTTTTCTAGCTTTTCATTGTCATAGTGGCTTAGCATAGCAAAAAAAGCCTCATCTTTGCTATTTTGCATTTCTGCCTTTATGCTCCAATACTCCTGTGTTATAAACTTACTAATTTCATCTTCTCGTTCGCATATAATCTTTAATGCAACAGACTGCACTCGCCCTGCAGACTTGCTCCCCGACAATTTTGTCCACAGCAGTGGTGACAAGCTAAATCCAACTAGATAATCCAAAGCTCTACGTGCTTGTTGTGCACGCACTAAATCCATATTTATTTCACGTGGATTTTTTATAGCCTCTTGTACTGCTCCTTTTGTTATCTCATTAAAGACTACTCTATAAATGTTGTTTTCATTACTGATTGCTTTCTTTTCTTTTAATGTCTCTATCACATGCCAAGCCATTGCTTCCCCTTCTCTGTCTGGGTCTGTTGCAAGATATATATCTGATGCTTTACTTGCGGCTTTTACTAACTCTTTTATATACTTTTCTGCTTTTTCAATGGTCTCATACTTTATAGCAAAATCATTATCCGGATCGACGGAGCCGTTTTTTGCTGGAAGATCTCTCACATGTCCAAAGGATGCAGCTACTTTGAACTCTTTACCCAAATATTTACCTATCGTCTTTGCTTTCGCAGGTGATTCAACTATTAATAATGCCATATTGTCAATTATTTTAGTACTTAAAGATAATATGTTGAGAAATATACAATGAAAAGTAAAAAAATATTTTAATGGTTCTTGTGAATTTTACGAACCGGGTTGTGGGACCTTTTCAGAAAACCCTTGGACGTTGCTATTTTTAAGTGACTTTGAAGGCTCATTACAATAGTATATGATCGCAGCAGCAACCAGACAACAAGCTCCAACTGCTATTCCCACCGCTAACATTTCTAGGTGAACTGCAATAGCTACTCCTAAAGCAACCCCGGCTATTGCCAGTGCAGAAGCAGCCACACCAGGCAGTTTACTTCTCTTTTCACTTCGTGAACTTGGCTGTATATTATTGTTCTGGATGTCATTTTCTTGATCTGAAACTAGTATTTTAGTACTACCACTTTCAGAAGCTATGCTACTAGAGTTACCGTTGGTTGTTAAAAATTCTGGTTGTGTACTTTGTTGATTACCATTACTTTCGAGTTCTGAAGAAGCCTCACTATTACTTGCACCTATGTGTTTAATAATGCCAGTTATTTCACTTACAGGCTGAGGAACTTGCTCATCAACACTAGAAGAACAAGCTTGATCAATGTTTTGATCATCAGGGCTCTCGCTTGACAGGTTATTCTCTATAACCTTTGCAAACGCCCTTACTTTCAATGTAGGAGCATGCCTTTCTGCAAAATTTTCAAAATCTACGAAGTTAATTAGAGTGATTCCTCCATTTCCTAACTCTTTTCTAAAGTCATCTTTGTGAACTTTAAAAAAGTTTTCTATACCAGCAAATATCATTGCTTGAAAATCACGCCTATAATGCGTTGATAAAGCATCAATTAGCGGCTCATGATTGTGCAGAAAAATTTCTTTTTTTATTTCGTTAGCTTTATTAATTAGAGTATAAGCATATTCTGGATATTGCCTTTGTAAGCTTTTTTGGTTATCAAACTTATTGCGTATATCTTTATTTTTTTCCCATATGCTAGCTAGTTCATTAATGTTGCTTTCTTTTAAAAAGTCATATAGTGGCTTGTCTTCTTTTGTAAGTTTTTCAATCTCTTCCTTATACTTCCGAAGACCTTCTCTATAACTACTAGCTATATCACTATTATACTCTAGTTGAACGGAATCTTTTAACTGCAAATTATCTTGACTGATATGTAAACCAGCAGTTTCCAGTTTTGCTATATGACCTACCAGAATTTTTACCATCTTTATATGGTTATCGTTATTAGTATAATGGCGATTGTGGTAATTGTTAACAGCAGAACCTAACGATATACCTCCCTTTTTATCCCTTTTATCAATATCAGCTCCTCTATCCACCAGAGCTTTCACTATTTCTACCTGGCCACACTCAGCAGCCCAATGTAAAGGAGTTTGTCCATATTTATCTTCTTTATTAACATCAGCACCTTTGTCGATTAAAGCTTTTACTATCTCTACATGTCCCCTTTTAGCAGCCAAATGCAATGGCGTTCTTCCATCTGTGTTTTGTAAATTAACATCAGCCTCTGCTGCTAATAGAGCATTCACTGCATCTGTATGGCCATTTTCAGCAGCCAAATGTAAAGGAGTATCGTAAAGCCAACAATCTCTCACATCAACATCAGCCCCTGCTGCTAATAGAGCATTTATTGCATCTGTATAACCATTTTCAGCAGCCCAATGTAAAGGAGTCCATCCATTTTCACTCTTCGTATTAACACTAGCTTTACTTGCTATTAGAACTTCTACTATCTTTTTATGGTCATTTGCAATAACCCAATGTAAAAGAGCCCATCCATAATTCCATAAACCATCACTCGTATTAATATTAAATTCTTCTGCCTCCAATAGAGCATTTACTGCTTTTGTATGGCCATTTTTAATAGCCAAACGTAAAGGAGTTTCTCCATTATCATCTATTGCATCAATATCAGCCCCTTTTGCTAATAAAGCATTTATTGCACCGTATGGCCTGTTTCAGCAGCCCTATGCAAAGAAGTTTGTTCCTTCTTACTTTTTGCATTAATATTAATCCCCGCCCCCGCTTTTATTAGAGCATTTACTACCTCCTTGTGACCAATTTTGGCAGCCCAATATAAAGGGGTCAGTCCATTCATATCTTTCGTATTAACACCAGCTCCATTTGATATCAGAGCTTCTACTACCTTTTTGCAGCCATCCCTAGTAGCCAAATATAACAATGTAAGTTTAAAAGAGGCAAGACCTGTATATAAGGTGAATTTATAATTTATGTTAAATCTATCATTTTTCCAATCCTGGAATGTACTTAAATCTATCCTCTGTAACCTCTCTTTTATCTTTTCGATTATGTTACCCTGATTTAAATCACCATCAGCATTTACTGCACTTAATATTTTTATCCACTGTTCATATTTCATAACTTTTCTCTACTAAACACTATACAAGCGTTTTATCCAGTATTTCAGCAACTGTCAATTTTGCTAACAAATCACGTAAAAATTTGTAGAAAACACTGGACTCCGTAGGGCTTTGTTGCATAGCAACTGAAAAAATCTGGTGGCTACTGACAAAATTCATTATAAAATAGCCATTTA
>NZ_JAPQLG010000050.1:0-10572 GCF_028982005.1 Wolbachia endosymbiont of Drosophila bocki
AGATATACCTCTTTCTTAACTATGCTTATTTTACCTCATATTTTCGAGATCCTTAACAGGTTCTAAGATATAAATTCCCTAATAATAAAACGGGTTTTGTGTCATTCCAGTACTCCTCTCTTATAATTCACGTATTTAAGAACGACTTCTGCTAAACCTTTACTAATTCCAGGTACGTTTTGAATTTCAGCCAGAGAAGCTTTGCTTATATTTTTCACTGAACCAAAATAAGACATCAACGCTTTTTTTCTTTTGTTGCCAATGCCGGGTATTTTGCTTAATTGTGAGACTATAAACTGTTTATCGCGTTTTTTTCTATGTGAAGTTATCGCAAAACGGTGGGCTTCATTACGCAGCGATTGTAAGTAAAGCATGACTTTGCTGTCATTTGCCAGACTGAATTCTTCCCTGCCCAGCATATAAAATCTTTCATTTCCTGCGTTACGATCAGGACCTTTTGCCATACAAGCAAAAGGAACGTTTATATTCAATACTTCCAGTACATTCTGTACTATGGAAACATGTCCTGGTCCACCATCAATCAGTAAAAAATCAGGTATTATGCCTTTTATATTGCCGGAGAAACGTCTGGTTAGCACTTCCCTCATCATTTTATAGTCATCGCCTGAAAATTTTTCCTTTATAGTAAATTTTCTGTACTCACTCTTTAAAAAACCCTCCTGCCCTGCAACAACCATTGCACCAATTTGTTGATTTCCAAATATATGGCTATTGTCATAAACTTCAATACGCTTTGGAATATTTGGTAACAAGAAGATTTTGCTAAGCTCCTCAAGCTTTTCTAGGTTATTTCTATAATCGATAAGCTTCTGCTCTAAGCTATGCTGAGAGTTATCATAAACAAATTTCAATAAATCACGCTCTTTTTTATTCTTTGCATGCAGAACTTTTACTGGCTTTTGAGCAACCTTATATAGTGCTTGTTCTATAATTTCCTTATCCACAATAGAATCTGGAACGTAAATTTGTATTGGAGGTATATTAGCTGAATTACAAAAATTGACCAAAAAGGTGGATAAAATTTCATCATTTGAGTGATCACCACAGTTCTCAGCAAAGTAAGGAGTGCTGCCGTAGTTGTCTTTATTTCTAAACGATAACACACTAATACATGCTAGATCCTCTTCACGTACAATACTGAAGAAATCTGCATCTTTTTCAAAAGAAAAATCCGCGTGCTGTATTTGAATTTGCTCAAGAAACTTTACCCGATCTCTATATATAGCAGCAAGCTCATAGTTTTCTTCACTGCTGCACTTTCTCATTGTGAAAAGTAACTGTTCTTTCACTTCCTTATTTCTTCCAAGCAATGTATTTCGTGCCTGTTTTACTGATTGGCAGTAGTCGTCTTTTGTGATTTTATCTACGCATGGTGCTGAGCAGCGCTTAATTTGATATTCAATACATGGTCTTTTTGTTGAGGAAAAGTATTGATCTGAACATACTCTTAGGAGAAAAGCTTTTTGCAATGACAATATAGTTTGCTTAACAGCAGCAGCAGATGTAAAGGGACCATAATAATGAAACTCATTCTTCTTAAATTTGCCTCTATATTTTGCTATTCTTGGATAATCGTGCTTGGAAATTGTTATATAAGGATAAAATTTTCCATCCTTGAGCACAATATTATAAAGTGGTTTCAATGATTTTATTAGCTGTGCTTCAAGAAGCAGTGCTTCGATTTCATTCTCAGTGATGAATATTTCAACCTTAATAACCTGTAAGAGCATAACTCTAATTCGTTCAGAAAGGTTTTCGAATTGAAGGTAGTCGGATAACCTCGACTTCAAGTTTTTTGCTTTTCCAACATATAAAACTTTATTCTTATCTCCAACCATCTTATACACGCCACAGGACTGTGGAGATGATTTGATTTGTTCTTTATATTGCCTGAGCATTTATCCATTGCTTAACCTGTATGAGGTTAAAATCTGCTACTAAATGAAAGATGGAAACTACATTTTCAAGCAAAGATAATCTGTTTCTTCTCAGCTTATCAGAATCACAGTTAATCTTTACACTGTCCATAAACTGATTGATAAACGGAGCAAAACCAGCAAGTTCATCAAGTGCTACATTAAAGTGGTTATTTTTTATCGCTTGTTTTATGTTTTTACAAGCAGTTATAGCACAATTTGATAGCGCAATTTCTTCACTTTCAATCAAAAACCTCTTACCGTAAGATGCACTATAAGTAGTGCCATCACTTTTTCTTACTTTGCTCATCATGTTACTGACTCTTTTGTAAGTGCTTAGAATCTGTTCACCTTCTGGCGTACTAAGATAACGATCCAATATAACAGTTTGCTTTTCTGCTGTCAGCAGATCATTAATACCGATTTTATGCAGTATTGAACCTATAGTATCTTGCCTTATATTTCTATTTTTTAAAATAACCTTGAATCTTTCTAAGCAGAATTTAAATACTAGTTCTGAAATTTGTTTTCTATTTGGCTTATCAGCTGACGTTGTATTTTTATTAAATAGAAGTCTTGAATATAAAGATACTGACTTATCTATCAATAGCCTAATTGGAATATGCAAATTATTTTCAAGTATTGTCCTAATGATACCAATTGTCATTCTCCGCAAACCAAACTGATCATACGAACCAGAGATTTTCTCACCTGCTGCAATTAAACCAACTAAGCTATCCACTTTGTCTGCAATTGACACAGCAATTGCTGAAGGGGATTTAGGACACTCCTGCTCTGGCCCGATTGGCTTATAGTGTTCAGTTATAGCTTCCACTATTTCTCTATCTTCTTGAAAATAAGAAGCATAATATCCACCCATTACTCCTTGTAATTCTGGAAACTCTCTTACTATCGATGTTGCCAAATCAGCTTTTGCCAAATATGCAGCACGTTCAACTTTTATCAGCGAGGCATGTGGAATAAATATGGCTATATACTTTGACAGAGCCGTAATACGTTTCACCTTTTCCCCCACGCTGCCAAGAAAAGCATGAAATAACATCGAACCTAATTTTTTGACATAATAATCTAGATTTTCCTTTTTATCTTGAGATATTAAAAATTGGGCATCAGCAAGACGTGCTTCTAATATTCTTTCGTGCCCTTTAACAACTTCACCATTGTTGACGTTGACAACAGTGACAAAGTGTGAAATTCTCTTTCCATTACTTAAAGCAAGGTATTTTTGTTGTGTATTAACTATACTAAGTATTACTTCCTTCGGTAATCCAAATGACTTTTCTTGATTTACTTCACCAAACAGTACGATTGGCCACTCTATAAGCCCCGTTAATTCATTCAGTAGATAATCATTTTTCTCAAGTTGTAAATTCTGCTCTTTTGTGAATTTATTAATCTGATCTAGTATAAATTGCTTTCTTTTGTCCATTTGGAGAATTACACTGTTTTTTTCTAGCAATTCAAAATAGTCTTTAGGTGTTTTAACAGTAAGCGCCGTACCACTTGAGAGAAATCGATGGCCATATGTTGTGTTAGATGCTGTAATCCCCGCAAAAGATACAGGTATTATTTCATCATTTAAAATGCATAAAATGTTTTTAATTGGCCTAACCCACCTTTCTTTTCCTTTGCCCCATCTCATACTTTTTGGCCAAGAGAAATTTTTTAATATTTCTCCTAGTTGATTTTTAAGAAACTCTTGAATGTTAAATGAGCAGCTTTCTCTTTTAATGAAGTAAAAATCCTCATTATTTACTTTTCGAACGAGCAAATCTTCTTCATTTTTCTGATATTTTCTTAAAAAACCTTCGATAGCACTTTTTGGTGCGTTAATGTTTGGTCCCTTAACTTCGTTATTGGAATCCTTTAGCTCCAAAGCATTTATGTTGTCGACAAATAGGGTAATGCGACGTGCCGTTACAAAAACCTCCATTGATGTAAATTTTACATTATTTTTGTTAAAAACATTGGCAATACAGCTCTTAACTTGAACTGTAGCTGAATTCTGCATTCTCGGTGGTATTTCTTCTGAAAGGCACTCAAATAACAACTGCAACGACATACGCTATTTACTCATGTACAATTCACAACATTTTTTTGTCAGCTCTCTAACTCTACCAATATAAGCTGTACGTTCATTCACACCAAGCACACCTCTTGCATCAAGCAGATTAAGTAGGTGACTAGTTTTAATACATTGGTCATAAGCTGCCATTGGTAGCTCCTTTTCAATAAGGAACTTGCACAATTTTTCCGTATCTTCGAATTGCTGCTGTACCACTTTAGTATCATAATAATCTAACGCTAGATAAGAAAATTCATATTCTCTTTGTTTAAAAATATCTCCATAAGTTACACCATTATCGTTCCAAGTTATATCGTAAACATTATCTACACCTTGTATGCACATTGCTAAACGTTCCAACCCATATGCCACCTCACCAGGAATCATCTTGCAGTCAATCCCTCCAACTTGCTGCATGTAAGTAAGCTGTGTTACTTCCATTCCATTGCATGTAACTTCCCAACCAAGTCCTGATGCACCAACACTTGGATTTTCCCAATCATCTTCAACAAACTTAATATCATATTTTTCTGTAGATATGCCAAGAACTTTTAAGCTATCTAAATAGACGTCTTGTAAATTATTACCAGATGGTTTTATTATAACTTGATATTGGTGATGTTGATACAAGCGATTAGGATTATCACTATAGCGCCCATCTGCTGGCCTAATTACTGGTTGTAAATATGCAATTCTTGTTGGTTTTGTATCAATTGCAGACATAATTGTTGCAGGATGTAATGTACCAGCACCAATTTCAGATGTGTATGGGTGAAGTATGACACAGCCTTCACCAGCCCAAAAATCTTGCAACTCCTTTATTATACTTTGTAGGTTCACACAAATTGTCACTTTTTATACTAAATATATAAATAAATAAGTACTATTCAATATTTATCTTTTTTGCAGCACTATGTAAATAATCACCTAAAACTGCTGAACTTTCTCTCACATACTGAATTATGCTTTTATTCAGGACAATTGCATCATGCATGGTTAAATCGCAGAATATAAACGCTGTTAAATACAGTAAAATCACTGCATAAAATGTGTGAAAAATCCCCTCAAATGTAATTGACATTGCATTATTATAGCTGAGTTGTATTGAACTTATTGGCCATGGTTTTATCACTTCTACGACATTAAAAAATACGTAAGGTATCATAAGAAAAAAGAAAAAGTGCACAAAATCATTAAACCAAAATGGGCATTGAAACATCTGCTTACATATATTCCCATAGAGTTTACTTACAGCATAATAAATTGACATTATTGCTGGCATTGAAAGTGCTACAGTCAGTACTTGCCCTGACGCTATTTGTATTACTATTTCTTCACCACTGTTTGCTGAAGGGTCTTGAGCATGAAAAACAAATATTCCAATTAATTGCATTACTAACATAACTATTGCCAATTTTGTAAAAACAGCAGCTACAACTATTCCTGAGTCTGGCATTTTATATAGTAAGTATTCGCCTCCATATGTAAGAATTAATATAACATCGACAATAAATAATATTAAAAAAGAAGACCAATAGCTCTGCCAACTTGGTAAATATCCTATTCCTAAAAGAGAGCTTACTGTTTTGGCAGGAAAAACCTTACCTAGCATCTTTCCCAAAAATTTAAAAAAAATCCCCATGTTCTAAGTAACACTTGGTTTATATTACTTATAATACTGTATTGTAACGGACTTATCAACAACTTAAAACATGTATTGAAAGATTTTAGGTAATATGCAGCAACAGTAGAAGAACGTGCGCCAAAATTTTAATAATTTTATAGGGCTTATGCACTTAAATTTTTTGCAATATCAAGTGCAGCGTAAGTGAATATTGCACTTGCACCCGCACGTTTGAAACCAATCAAAGACTCATAAATCACCTTGTCATAATCTAGCCAGCTATTATTTGCAGCAGCTTTTATCATTGCGTACTCACCGCTTACTTGGTAAGCAAAAATCGGAAAATTAAACTTATCACTTGCTGTTTTGATAATATCTAAATATGGTATACCTGGTTTAATCATAATAAAGTCTGCACCTTCATTTATATCCATTTCAATTTCGCACATTGCTTCGCGCGCATTTTTATAATCCATTTGATAACCACTTTTGTCTATAGAATGTGATAGCCCACATGAACCAACGACTTGCCTGAATGGAGCATAGAAGCTAGAGCAGTATTTCACTGCATAAGATAATATTAATACGTCTTGAAAGTTGTTATCATCTAATGATTTTCTGATTCTTCCTATTCTACCATCCATCATATCAGAAGGAGCAACTATATCACATCCTGCTTTCGCTAAAGCAAACGCTTGCTTACACAGCACTGATATAGTTTCATCGTTTTCTACATCCATCTGATTATCTTTTAAAATGCCGTCATGGCCGTGAATAGTGTATGGATCCAATGCAACGTCTGCAATAATACCAATTTCAGGTACCTTTAATTTTACAACACAAATTGCTCTGCAGATTAAGTTGTCAGAATTATATGCTTCCTCAGCGTTTTCAGATTTTAGTTTACTATCAACTACAGGAAAAATTGCAACAGCATTAATCCCTAAATCTTTAGCTTCCTTAACTATAGACACTAATCCATCTATTGAATAACACTTTACGCCTGGTAAGCCAGAAATTGGTTCAGTTGTTTCTTCTCTGTCATGAACAAACAGAGGAAGAACCAGATCATTTACTGATAAACTATTTTCACTTGTTAAATTGCGAACCCATTTGCTCGAGCGCCTGCGTCTTAATCTTGTATTTGGGAAATTAAACATTGGATCCAGGCAAATTCCCAGTAAAGAGCAACACCCCTGAAATGAGTATCACCCAAAACACTGATATTGGTAAAAATACTTTCCAACCAAGGCGCATTAGCTGATCATATCGATAACGAGGTATTGTTGCTCTAATCCAAATAAATACGAATAAAAGTATAATTATCTTCAAAACGAACCAAATTAAACCTGGAATTTTATAAAGCAAACCAAGTTCTAACGGAGGATACCATCCCCCCAGAAAGAATATTGTCATCATAGCACTTGCTAAAATCATATTTGCATATTCTCCAAGAAAAAAGAGGGCAAAAGGCATGGATGAATATTCAACGTTATATCCAGAGACAAGCTCTGCTTCAGCTTCTGGTAAATCAAATGGGTGACGATTGGTTTCTGCAAGCAAAGAAATAAAAAATATTATTCCTATAGGCATTAGTAGTAAATCAACCCAAAATGGCATATTGTGTTTCGCTACCGCCATCTCTCCAAGATTTAATGTTCCAGTGGTAATAACGACTGTAGCAACTATTAAGCCTATTGAAACTTCATACGAAATCATCTGAGCAGCCGACCGTATAGCGCCAAGAAATGCATAATTAGAATTGCTTGACCAGCCTGCAATAATCACGCCGTATACTCCCAGCGACGATATAGCTAGCACATAAAGCACTCCAACATTAATATTTGCTATAACCTTAGGAATAACTACTTGCTGGCCATTTTCTACAATTACTTCAGCACCAAACGGTATAACTGCCCAGGCAATTAATGCCAAGATAAAGGTAAGCATTGGAGCCATAATGAACAGTATGGTGCTCGCTCTAAATGGTATTATCGGCTCCTTAATCAGGAGCTTAATAGCATCTGCAAATGGCTGCAATAGCCCAAAAGGTCCAACTACACTTGGGCCGTGCCTCAGTTGAATTGCAGCAAGGACCTTACGCTCAAAGTATGTCAAATATGCAACTGAAAGTAGTAGCGGTACTAAAATAAATAAAATATTAACTAGCGTGTTCATAAAAAGCTTTAGTACAATCTGCCATTATTTCTGAAGCGCGACTTATTGAATCCGTCATATAAAAATTACACTCCTTTAAAGTAAAAGGTGTATTACTTAAATTTATTTTACCATTGCTAATTGGCACCCATGTGTTTTTTATCACTTGATCAGCATTTCTAAACTGTGGACCGATAGTATCTAATTTTTTTCTCACGTCAAATAAACTATCATATGGTAAGGAGAGATCCAAATATTGCGAGAGATTTTTAATAATTAACCAGTCCTCCTTTGCTTCACCTGGAGGAAATACAGCTAAATTTGTTCTTTGCACTCGACCTTCAGTGTTTACATAAGTTGCATATTTTTCTGTATATGCAGCACCAGGCAAGATAACATCTGCCACATGTGCACCCTTATCACCGTGATGACCTTGATAAATTACAAATGTGTTTTCTAACTTTGATGTGTCAATTTCATCTGCACCAAGAAGATAAACCACTTCTATTTCACCACTTTCTGCATGTTCCAATATTTGATTAATATCCCTTTCGCCTTTTTTAGGAACAAACCCAATATCTAGCCCACCAACTCTTGCTGCAGCTTTATGCAGCACATTAAAGCCATTCCAGTCATCTCTGATCATGTTAAATTTTTCTGCAATTTTGCCAGCCAGAACTAGAACTAATTCAGAATCATCTCTTACTAATGCATCTTGACCGATAATCAGCATAGGGTTTTGAGCAGCTACCAGCAGCTCACAGAATTTATGACTTCCATTTGCTATTTCACTCAAAATATCAGGATTATCGCCCAATTTCTCAACATGATACAAATATTCAATGTTAGGACCAACACTTGCAACAGGAAAGTTGCCCTGTAAATATCTCTTTCTCAATCTTACGTTAATGATCGGTGCTTCTATCCTTGGGTTTGTATTTATAAGCAGACACAAATCCGCATTCTCTATACCTTCAATAGTGGTATTGAACACATACGATCCACGATTATTTGGTATAAGTTTTGCACCATCTTGCCTACAGTCTATATTCCCCGAGCCGAGCTTCTGCATCACTTCTTTGAGTAGAAGCATAGACTCACAATCTGCTAAATCACCTGCAATTGCAGCTATTTTATTTGATTTTGTATTCTTTAATTTCTTTGCAGCAACAGTTAATGCTTCATTCCAATCAACTGGGGCTAATTTACCATCTTTTTTTATATAAGGTCGATCAAGACGCTGAACTTTTAGTCCATCATAGGCAAAGCGGGTTTTATCTGATATCCATTCTTCATTTACCTCTTCGCTCAGCCTTGGTAATATCCTCATAACCTCCGGGCCACGATAATCAACTCTAATTGCGCTACCCACAGCATCTAGCACATCTATAGTCTCACAATGTGATAGCTCCCATGGACGCGCTGTAAAGGAGTAAGGCTTTGAAGTTAAAGCTCCTACCGGGCAGAGATCTATGATATTTCCGGATAATTCAGAACTAATATGCCTTTTTATGTAAGTGCTAATCTCTACATTTTCTCCCCTTCCGATTCCTCCAAGTTCATTTGTACCTGCAACATCAGACAAAAATCTAACACACCGAGCGCAATGAATGCATCGATTCATCGCAGTCTCAATCAGTGGTCCGAAGTGTTTTTTTGGCACAGCCCTCTTATGCTCATCAAGTCTGCTGGTTCCTTTCCCATAAGCCATCGTGATATCTTGCAAATCGCATTCACCACCTTGATCGCAAATTGGGCAATCAAGCGGGTGGTTAATTAGCAAAAACTCAAGCACACCTTCACGTGCTTTTTTAACCTTAGGGGTATCAGTGTGAATAACCATCCCTTCTGCAACTGGCATTGCACAAGAGGCTACTGGTTTTGGAGGTCCACCCTCCACTTCAACCAAACACATTCTGCAATTACCAGCAATTGCTAAACGCTCATGATAACAAAAACGTGGAATTTCAACGCCCACAACCTCACAAGCTTGAATTATAGTGAGCCCATGCTCTACTTCACATTCCTTAGAATTAATAGTAACTTTAACCACAATTATTATACAGCTTCCCACTTTATAGGATTGCCGCTTACCTCATCTTCAACCAGATTGCCGTTGTCATATTGAGCAGACATATAATTCATGCGCGAATCACGATCTATATATCTAACAGGTTTTACCGGTTTATCTTTATACATTTTTTGCTCAGCTTTCTTACGCTGAGTAGGGTTATTTTTACTAGCTGTCTTTGCTTTCCCACCTGCTGCCATATAAACTCCTAAAAACTTTTCATTCTATTTTAACACTTAAGTATATAGCGTCAATATTTAATAACTTTAAAATTTCAATAGATCTCTTATTATGATCATTTTACAATCATTGTTTAAATAAAAAGTTACCCCTTGATGCCATTCCAGCGCATGACGCACAGCTGTACGAACATTGCAATTTGCAGGCAATTTGCGTGGCAGATTCAAGTAGCTGACACTGGTTTCCATCCAAAACAGCAGTAGCCCTTTTGGTGTCATTTCAGTGCTTGACACTGAAATCCAGGATTTTGATTGGATACTGAGTTGGTAAGCATAAAAGTATAGCTAACGCGAGCTCTACGTCATACCGCGATTTATTCGCGGTATCTCAAAGCATAGATCCCGCTAACAAGCAGCGGGATGACGATTGTCGTTTAGCTATAAATATTTAAGAAATTTACCAAATAAAAAAAAGGCAAAAGAAGCCCTGGGGTTATTATCTGCTTTAAAATATTGGC
>NZ_JAPQLG010000051.1:0-2549 GCF_028982005.1 Wolbachia endosymbiont of Drosophila bocki
TAATCGTGAGAAGGAACTGCTACTCAAGTGTTATTTGCTTAACAAATTTACTGAAATAGGCATGGCTAAGCTTGAGATAGCTTCATGAATTTATTGTACGTTACCTACTACCCGAAGAGCGATGCAACAAAGCCATCCCAGTGTCAGCTACTTGGATGACACCATTCTTTTTTCTGGATTCCAGTGTCTGGGCACTGGAATGACATCCTCCCTTGTGGAGATTGCTCTCAAATCACAATGTTCGTACAGCTATGCAAACACAAAGGTGTCATTCCAGCGCGTGACGCTGGAATCCAGTTGAGCTATTTCAACAAAAATACTACATTTTGAGATGAACGTTCCAGACTTATTTACAAGTATAACAATTGAAGTCTGGATTCCAGTGTCAAGCACTGGAATGACATCATAGGGGCACTGCCCTTTTGGATGGAAACCAGTGTCAGCTACTTAGATGATACCTTTTTTCTACTTAGTTTGGGTTATGCAAGAAGTCTATTGCATTCCTGAGCAATTTGATTCATTATTCTTTTTGTAAAAAATTTTCTTAACTTTCTCTCCACTTTTTTGATAAGGTCACTTTAAAGGAAGTCTAATAGATGCTACATAGAAATCCAGATGAGTTTCTAAAGTCTATTCCAAAAGATAGGCGCATAATGTGCCTTGACATGGGAGAAAAGCAAATAGGCATAGCATTTAGCGATAAAACACAGCTCATAGCCACAGCTCATAGCATATATCACAGAAAAAATATGAGCAAAGATTTAGGTTATCTGCATAGAATATTCAAAGAAAATGAATCTGGATCAATGGTAATAGGACTACCGTTAAAAATGGACGAGCAAGAAACTAAATGGTGTAAAACTATAATCCAATTCGCAAATAAAATAATAAAAAAATATAAAGTAAATATATACTTACAAGACGAAAGCTTCTCAACATCTATCGCAACTCATACACTAAAAATTACTGGAATATCAATCACAAAATCGAAAAAAATAGATGATAAAATCTCCGCATGTATTATTTTGCAACGAACGTTAGACAAGATAAATACAATCAAATAGTTTTTCCAGATCTGGAAATCTTCAAACTGGATCCCATATAAAAGTTACTCAACAAAACAAGAACCTTTCGTATAAGCATGACAAATTGCTACAGCAAGAGCGTCAGCAGCATGGTGGCATTTTATACTCAAATTTTTAACTATTTGCTTCACCATAAATATCATCTGATCCTTATCAGCATGGCCATTTCCGGTAATGCTTTTTTTTACATAGTTTGCATCATATTCATTCATAGTTAGCTTTGTTATTTTTAACGCTAAAATTACAACCCCTCTTGCATATCCTAAAGTTAGTGAAGATTTAGGATTTTTATTAACAAAAATTTTCTCCACCGCAGCTTCATTCGGAGAGTATAGGGAAATTACTTTCTTTAATTGTTCAAAAATTATATGTAGGCGTTCACCTGTACCCAATTTACCATCAGTTGATATGGTACCGCCGCCCAAAAATTCAATATTATTTTTTTCGTTCAGGCTGATAATGGCCCACCCAGTCTTGCTTATTCCTGGATCTAGACCTATTATTTTAACCACTTAATAAACGCTTAACCAATAGACAAACAAAAATAAAAATATCCAGACTACATCTACAAAGTGCCAATACCAGGAGGCAAACTCAAAGCACAAATGGTCCTGAAGTGTAAATTGGCCTTTCCGTGCTCTAAATAAACACACTGATAAAAACATTATTCCTATTATAACGTGTGCGCAGTGAAAACCGGTAATCATATAAAAATTGGATGTATAAATAAGCTTTTCTCCTGTTTCTTGTAGAGAAAAACTCGCTTCATGATACTCTATTGCTTGCACTATTATAAAAAAAACTCCAAGCAATATAGTTATGGACAGCATTTTAATCATGCTCTTTTTATCATTTTTAAGTAAAGAGTGATTTGCCCAAGTAATTGTTGTACCAGAAAGCAATAATATTAATGTATTCATGAATGGTAGTGACCACGGATCAGGTGGCAAAATTCCCTCAGGGGGCCATTCAACTTTTTTTGCAGGAGAAAACGCCTCAAATAAAAAAACTGGATCAAGCCAGGCTTTAAAGAATGAACAAAAGAACACTATAAAAAATACGACCTCCGAGAGAATAAACAAGTACATTGCAAATTTGAGTCCATGTTTTACAATGGCAGTGTGACATTTGTCATAAATGGCCTCCCTTATTACATCTCTCCACCAATAAAACAGCACCCCTGATACTGCGGAGATTCCCAAAACTAAACAAAACATTCCGACAATTTGTTTATGAAGCGCGCCAACTAATCCAAGTGCAAGAATAAGAATTGCTGCTGATACAGCAATTGGCCAAGGGCTTGGATCCACTAAATGAAAATCATGTTCTTTACTTTTCATAGCATTTCAAAAAATACTTATTAAGGATACAAATTAGCTTAAAATTGTCAACGTTCCTTAGAACCTGTTAAGGATCTCGAAAATATGAGGTAAAATAAGCATAGTTAAGAAAGAGGTATATCTA
>NZ_JAPQLG010000052.1:0-780 GCF_028982005.1 Wolbachia endosymbiont of Drosophila bocki
ATCTTTCAGAAGCAGAGAAATTTCAAATTATACAACGTGTCAAGAATTCTGGACTAGATGAATATGAAGACCGTGGATGGATATTTAGTTTTAAATACAAAGGCACCACTTATAACGTAAGATGCAAGGACTTTTCAGAAGAAGAAAAATTTCAATTTATCAAAGACATTAAGAACTCTCATGAATCGCTCGTTAGTGAATGTGATGGATTGGGGAACGATAATACAACTTTAGTGATTTACATTGATGAAAATAAGGAGATAAGTCGAATGTATTTTCAAAACTCCGACAAAAATATATTCAAACAGCTAAATAAGACATTTATAAGCAGAAGTAAACCTGAACAAGATGTGGAAAAATCAAATGAAGTAGAACAAAGTAATGTAGAAGAAGAAAAAAGTAGCCAGCAAGACACTCAGTAACCCAGTAATTTCTTATCCAATATTTTTTCAGCAATTAAATCCATTATTGATTCTATCTCATCACTCTTTTCATGGTTATTTGGGTCGAAAGAGAAAGAGTCTAATCAACAATCTGATGATAATCCTTCTTTGTTTAAGCTCGATGCTAATGAGTTAGATCACGAAGTTAAGCCTGATGCCAATGAGTTAGGTCACGATGTTAGAGATCACTTATCAGACAATTATAACCATTACAACTCATCTGATGGGCTAATGTAATATAGCTAATTTACAGTATCTGTTCAGATGCATGGCTAATGTACAAATATTGAAACAAAAATTCCAGTGCCCCTGTGATGTCATTCCAGTGCTTGACACT
>NZ_JAPQLG010000053.1:0-2578 GCF_028982005.1 Wolbachia endosymbiont of Drosophila bocki
AGACTCTTTTCATATGGAGAAAAATCAATGCTTGCAATGTTGTTGTAGGGGTAGGTATGACGGTTCGCGGTGGTATGACGATAAGGTTTATACCTTGTCATGCAAGTACTAGAATCCAGTAAGCTTATTTATGCATATAAAAGGTTATTATTTTGTAAAGTCAAAGTTGCTTTTGGTTTTAAGTTAAAGTACAATAAATGCAAAGGCTCATATGATGAATTAAACTGGATCCAAGTACTTGAATGACATCAGAGAGAGGGTAACCGAGGTTCATGCGATACACGCTACCAAAGTGTTTAAGTAATTAATTAGGTTAAAGTTTGGTATTCAAACAGTCGTACATATGCTAGTCAAAATAGGTACCAGAGGAAGCAAGCTTGCAGTTGCCCAGGCTTTGGAAACAAAACAAAAGTTGCTGGATTCTTTTCCTAACTTGTCTATTGAAATTGTTAAAATAAAAACTTCTGGAGATAAGTATGCAAACGCAAATCTTGCTGAAATAGGAGGCAAAGGATTATTCATTAAAGAAATTGAGACTGAATTGCTCGAAAATAATATAGACATGGCAGTTCATTCGCTAAAAGATATGCCTGCGTTTTTCTCAGGGGGTTTAACAATTCCTTGTGTTTTAGAAAGGCTAAGTTCATGCGATGCGTTTATTTCTCATAAACACAATAGCCTTGAGTCTTTGCCACAGCAGGCTACTATTGCCACTTCTTCAATAAGAAGAAAAGTTCAGTTGTTAAATGTTAGACCAGATTTAAATATAGTACCGCTACGTGGAAATGTAACAACCAGATTGCAAAATCAAAATTTTGATGGAATAATTCTAGCTGAAGCAGGACTCATAAGATTAGAAAAACATCACTTGATTACAGAGGTATTGCCACCAAAAGTTATGTTAAGTGCAGTGGGGCAGGGGGCGGTTTGTATTCAATGTAGAAGGAATGATGTAAAAATTATCGATCTTTTAGAGAAAATTAATAATAATATGTCTTTTATAGGAGTGAAATCAGAGCGCAGTTTTATGAAGACAGTGAATGGTTCATGTTTTACACCACTTGCAGCTTTGGCTGAATATGTGAGCGAAAATATGCTACACCTTCGTTGTATGTTAGCAAGTGGAAAAAATATATACTTCACTGAGCGCACTTCATTTATAGAAGATGCGGAGAAAATGGGTATGGATGCAGGATTAGAGTTGAAATCAAAATGCTTATAAGCTTACCTAAAGTACGTGGAATCTATCGTTATGATGTCTTAATGTCTAAAGCGACGTGGTTAAATGTTGGTGGACGAGCTGATGTATTATTTAAACCATGTGATATTGAGGATTTAACATACTTGATTAAAAATACTGAACTGCCAGTTAGCGTTATTGGTGCAACATCCAACATAATAGTGCGAGATAGTGGCATTCGAGGAATAACAGTAAAATTAGGTAAGGAGTTTGGATATATTAAAAGTAAGGGTAACAACTCTATTGTAGCTGGGGGAGCTGTGCTGCTCAGCAACCTTGCTCACTTTGCGGGAAATCAGCAGATTAGTGGGTTGGAGTTTCTAGTTGGAATTCCAGGAACAGTTGGTGGCGGAATAGAAATGAATGCAGGTGCATATGGTAGTGATATCGCAAGTGTTGTACAATCCATAAAAGCAGTGAATCTAGAGGATGGAAACCTATATGAGTTCTCCAGCGAAGAAATGGGGTATTTTTACCGTGGACATAGCCTAAAAGGAAATTGGATTTTTGTTGAAGCTGAGTTTAAAGGAGTAAACTCAGAGTATGAGCTTATACTGCAAAGGTTAAAGGAAGTTATTGAGAGGAAAAATAAAAGCCAGCCAATAAGAGGAAAAACTGCTGGGTGCATATTCAAAAATCCAAAAAACTACCGAGCATGGGAGTTAATTGATAAATCTGGCTGCCTAGGGTTAAATATTGGTGGAGCTAGAATCTCTAAGAAACATTGTAACTTCTTGCTCAATTACGATAATGCAACTGCATCTGACTTGGAAAACCTTGGCAACAAAGTAAAAGATGCAGTAAAGGATAAATTTAATGTTGAACTTGAGTGGGAAATAAGGTTTTTGGGTAGCTATTAGATAGTTTTTATAGCTTATGTATATTCGTTCAGGAGAACGGCAAATAAGGTAAACAAATAATCTAAAAAAATAATCATAGAGAAACCGTGAGGTAATGTGGTTAATCTTGTAGAACTTTGCAAGAATCTAGAGAGAAAAATAGCAAAGTTATACCAATTCTCATTATTAGTGAATCAAATAAGCGATATTGTAGAGTTATTTAATTGTGGAGTGAGAAAGAAAGGCAATAGTATGGCTTTTTTTCCATTGTTATCTATCCGTTTATTGTGCAGTGGGAATTGGTATTAGCTGAACGGACACTATTGTTATACTATATCTTATATACAATTGTGCAATATGGACAATGGCAACAAATTTACTAGCGAAATTCAGTGATTTATGATTGATAATTAAAGTTCTTAATTAGTAACCGTTCACACTTAATTCTTCAATCTCACTAATAGAAAGGCCAGTAAATTTGACAATAGTGTTGACATCA
>NZ_JAPQLG010000054.1:0-4197 GCF_028982005.1 Wolbachia endosymbiont of Drosophila bocki
CTTTATAAGCGCGTTCAGCTTATTTAGATAAAAATCTAGATGTAGATGAAGTTTTGTAAAGACATACAGTGTCCATATACTGCAAAAAATTGAACATAAAACGCCGATACATTAGGTAATCCTTACTTTTTAATCTGCAGACTGGGGAAAGCAAATACAATAGCTTCAGTTTCATGACAAGAGGGCTGGCGGAGTTTGTCAAGTAAGTTTTTTCGTTTCTGTGACCAGTTGGACTTAAAGTCTACACAAAAAACGTTTACAACCAACGTTCAACATGGTAAACTAAAAACGGTTTATTCCTCGGTAGCTCAGTGGTAGAGCAGTTGGCTGTTAACCAATTGGTCGCTGGTTCGAATCCGGCCCGGGGAGCTCTTCTTTGTTGAATTTTAGTGTTGATTTTATATGGGCATTAAATCAGTCGTTTTATGTATACTAGATGGCTGGGGAAATGGAGTAGAAAACAGTAAATACAATGCTATTAGCAACGCAAATCCACCCTGTTGGCAATATATTAGCTCTAATTATCCAAAATGCAGTTTATCCGCCTGTGGAACTGATGTGGGGTTACCTGGTGGTCAAATAGGTAACTCAGAAGTTGGCCATATGAATATTGGCAGTGGTAGAGTAGTAATGCAAAGCCTTCAGCGCATTAATCAAGAGATTGGAACAATAGAAAACAATGTAAATCTACAAAGTTTTATTAATGATCTAAAAAGTAAGAATGGAGTATGCCATATAATGGGATTGGTGTCCGATGGTGGTGTTCATTCGCATCAAAAGCATATTTCAACTTTAGCAAATAAAATATCACAGCATGGAATAAAAGTTGTGATACATGCATTTTTAGATGGCAGAGACACATTGCCAAATTCAGGAAAAAAATGCATTCAAGAATTTACAAAGAGTATAAAGGGAAATGACACAAGAATTGCCACTGTTTCTGGGCGTTACTATGCTATGGACCGTGACAACAGGTGGAAGAGAACAATCGAAGCTTATGAGGCTATCGCATTTGCAAAGGCACCTTGTCATGATAATGCAGTATCGTTGATTGATGAAAATTATCAAAATAACATAACTGATGAGTTTATTAGGCCCGCAGTAATAGGTGACTATCAAGGTATAAAACCAGAGGATGGAGTGCTGTTGGCTAACTTTCGTGCTGATCGAATGATACAATTAGCAAGTATTTTGCTTGGCAAAACAGATTACGCTAAGGTAGCAAAATTCTCTTCAATTTTAAGTATGATGAAGTATAAAGAAGATCTCAAAACTCCTTATATTTTTCCTCCTACTTCTTTCGCTGATACTCTAGGACAAACAATAGAAGACAATAAATTACGACAATTACGTATCGCCGAAACCGAGAAATACGCTCATGTGACTTTCTTTTTCAATTGTGGAAAAGAAGAACCTTTCTCTGGTGAAGAAAGAATACTCATTCCCTCACCAAAAGTTCAAACTTACGATTTGCAGCCCGAAATCTCAGCCTTCGAGCTTACAGAAAAGCTTGTAGAAAAAATTCACTCCCAAGAATTCGCACTGATAGTTGTAAATTACGCTAATCCTGATATGGTAGGGCATACAGGTAATATAAAAGCAGCCGAGAAAGCTGTGCTAGCTGTAGATGATTGTCTTGCGAAAGTGCTGAATGCTGTTAAAAAGTCAAGCAACACCGCATTAATTGTTACTGCAGACCATGGTAACGTGGAATGTATGTTCGATGAAGAAAATAATACACCTCATACAGCACACACTCTAAATAAAGTGCCATTTATTGTGTCTTGCGATAATCTAAAACTAAGAGACGGAAGGTTATCTGACATTGCCCCTACTATTTTACAGCTACTTGGAATTAAAAAACCAAACGAAATGACAGGCAGTTCGTTGATTTCTTGCATTACCCTCTGTCATTCCAGCTAGGCAGCGTTATGCACCGGAATCACATCAAATAGATGTGTTTTAACTTAATCCAACTTTTAAATTTTTCGCTGTTAGTACTAATGATTCATTAAAGAAGCTGTCAATATCACCAATACTATCTATATTTTTTGTACTGATAGATTGGTCAATTCTTTTGACCAAATTAGATAAAACTTTATTAGGACCAATTTCAACAAATTTGTTAATGCCACGGCTTGACATATACAAAACCATTTCTCTCCATTTCACTCTGCTTACAACTTGCTTGGCGAGTAAAGTTTTTATAACTTTGGGATCACTCTCCTCTTTAGCTGTAACATTTGATATCAAAGGAACTATAGGACGGGTTATTTTAATACCCTTCAAAAACTCCAAAACTTTTTCATCAGCAGGTTTCATAAGAGATGAATGAAAAGGCCCACTAACCCGTAATTTAATTAGTTTCCTCACACTCGAGTTTTTGAATAAATCGGGCAACATTTCAAGAGCTTCTCTAGTGCCACTTATAACCACTTGTCCGCCACCGTTATCGTTTGCAATTTCACAAATTCTGTCAATTTGAACTGATTTCAATATATCTTCCACTTCATTTGTCTCTGCTCCAAGCAACGCAACCATTCCGCCTTTACATTTCAGTGAAGCTTCATGCATTGCTTCGCTGCGAACTTTCAGCAGCTTGATTGCAGACTCAAGCGTTAACGCTCCTGCAGCACACAGCGCTGTATATTCGCCAACTGAATGCCCACAAACATATTTAACATTGTGATCAGTGAAAAGAGATTTGCCAAACACATGCTCCATAACACGTAGCATTGCAATTGATACTGCCATTATAGCTGGCTGAGCGTTTTCTGTAATGGTTAATCCTTCAATAGGACCGTTGAAGATTAAATGAGACAGCTTTCTACCCAATATGCTATCTACTTCATTAAATACTTGTCTTGCAACGGAAAACTCACTATATAAGCTCCTTCCCATTCCTACAAACTGAGAGCCCTGACCAGGGAAAGCGAAAATCATGATAACTATTATTTATTCCCTATTGAGTATAACATTTTATCTATTTTTTGTCAATATTTTAGAATAATGATTGACTTAGTGAATTAAGCTCACTAGAATATTAACTGACTAAAAGTTTATAAGCAACAATGAGTTATCATAAAATTATTATAGTTATGACAGACGGTCAAGAGTTTGAAACTCGTTCCACTTATGGAAAGGAGGGAGACAGGGTAAAGCTTGATAGAGATCCTCTTACTCACCCCGCATGGACTGGAAGTTTGACAAGCGGGTTAGCAAGTAAAACTAGCAAATTAGCTAAGTTTAACGATAAATATGGAAGCATTTTCTAATTTTCCTCCTCTTTAAGTTTTAGAGAGTTTACTGAAGCATGCATAAATACAAAAATATAGGCTATGTTGCTTCTCCATCACCAAAATCGCAGGAAGTATCTAAACTATTAAAGAAACTTAATTTTATCAATATAACAGAAGAAAATAAGTCCGAAATCGATCTATTGATAGTTGTTGGCGGTGATGGCTTTATGCTACGCACTTTGCACAATTACGTCATAGAAAATAAAAACATGCATGTGTATGGGATAAACACTGGCAATGTTGGGTTTTTGATGAATAAATGCTTTAGCTGCAGTGAAGATTTAATAGATCATATAGAGCATGCAACTTTAACTCAGTTAACTTTGCTAAAAATGGAAGCAACAGACACAAGTGGCAAGAGATATCATTACATAGCAGTAAACGAAGTATACGTTTTTAGAAAAGCGAACCAAATAGTAGAGATGAATATTACTATCAACGATAAGCTAAAAGTAGAGAAATTCAGAGGGGACGGAGTAATATTATCTACCCCCACAGGCAGCACTGCATACAACTTCTCTGCCGGTGGCCCAATCTTGCCGCTAAATTCAAATTTACTTGCACTCACTTCTATCAATAGCTATTACCCAAGGCATTGGAATGGAGCACTAATCTCAAATGATACGATCGTACAAATTGACATTAACGACACAAAAAACCGTCCAGCACTTGTAGTATCAGATTACAAGGAGTTTCATAATATATCACAGATAAAAATACAAAAAGACCACGAAAACACAATAACTTTGCTTTTTGACAAAGATTACCCTCTGAATGAAAGGATCTTTGATAGACAATTTCTATACTAATAATGTATCTGTTCAGATACATGGCTAATGTACAAATATTGAAACAAAAATTCCAGTGCCCCTGTGATGTCATTCCAGTGCTTGACACT
>NZ_JAPQLG010000055.1:0-4191 GCF_028982005.1 Wolbachia endosymbiont of Drosophila bocki
TAGATATACCTCTTTCTTAACTATGCTTATTTTACCTCATATTTTCGAGATCCTTAACAGGTTCTAAGAGCCAGCATAGCTGTGGATAAGCACGTTTATACAGATAAAAGTACTTATCCACAGCTACACCAATTTTTCTATTGACTTTTAACACAACTGCTGAACAGATACATTCGTCATCCCGCTACGTGTTAGCGGCCAAGATACCGCGGCGGTATGACGTGGGAAACCTGACTTGCATTAGCTATAAAATAGTGATTTATATAAATCCCATAGCATGCCGAATGAAGCGTTTTTTGAGGAAATTTGAATTTTCAACTGCAATCAAGCCAAGATTTCTTAGTGCTTTAGCGCAGAATATTCTGTTGGAAAACATCCTATTTAATCCATCAGTTGCAAGCGCCATTGTAAAATTATCAAAGTATCTGTTACGTGAAATTTTCTTTAATAAATAACTACTGCCAACATCAGTACCAGCCGCTTTTGCAGCAACTACGTGCTTTATAACACTTTCTACATCTCTAATTCCAAGATTAAGCCCTTGACCTGCAACTGGATGAATTGAATGTGCTGCATCGCCGATAAGCAAAACTCTACCCTTATATGACTTTTTTGCAAAAGCAAAACTTAAAGGATAAAGTTTTCTTTCACCCTCTAATTTTATCTCTCCTAAATAAGAACCAAATCTTTTTTTAAGCTCTATAATAAATTCTTCTTCAGACAGATCCATTAGCATTTTTGAAATTTCAGATTTTTCTGTCCAAACTATCGAAGAAGTATAGCCACCCTTCATCGGTAGAATTGCAAATGGACCGCCAGGGAAAAAACGCTCCACAGCTAAGTTTTGGTGATGCAGTTCATGCTTTACATTAAATACCATGCTACTTTGTTTATAGTCAAATTTCACTGTCGGTATAGAAAATAACTCTGGTAATTTAGAGTTTTTGCCTTCAGCGCAGATAAGTAGCGATGATATTAATTCCGGGTTATTATCAAGAATCACTTCCACATATCCTGAATCACAAGCAATTGTTTTATAGGAATGTGGAGAGTATATATTCAGTTTATTCAAAAAATTATTGTTGATTGCATTCCATATAGCAGCATTGTTAATAACATAACCCATTGGCTCTTTGCTAACCATTTTATGATTGTAATGCACAGTAATTGGGCTATCTCCATCTAATATGCATATATCAAGTATTGGCTCAGCTTCACTCTCCACAAACTGCCAAATCCCTAACTTTTCCAATATTTTTTTCGAACCTTGAGAAATAGCAAATGCTCGGTTGTCATCTACTACACGTGGTAGACTATTTTTTTCAATTACAGCTACAGACACAGAGTCACAACTGAGGCCAATGGCAGTAATAAGACCAAGTAACCCACCACCTGAAATGATTACATCGTAATTCATTTTATTCACCTAAAATTACATTTTATTCGTTTTGAGGATAGTTTAAATAAGTTTTAGAGTTATTCATAAAAAAATATAGACTTTTTGTTGAAAGTGACATAAAACTACCTATTAAATATGAATAGGGTTAATCAAAATGAACACACAAAGAAAAGCAGATCTGAGCGAATACAAAGATGATAGTTTTCAAGAAAACGAAAGGTACAGTAAAACTAAAAAATCATCAGTCAGGTTCTCTCAATTGACAGCTGCATCTTTGGCAGGTGCTTTAGCAGTTTATTTCTCATATAGTTCATCTCCTTGGCGTTATGTACTAATAGTGGCGTTCGCTTTTACTGCAGTTCTTCTGATTGCAGGTGCTGTTATGGCGCGTTCTGTGGAAATAGAAGAGTCTAATACGCACAAGAAAATAGATTTGACATTACTAACAGATTCGATCAATAAATCAATAGAAGAGTCTTGTACACACAAGAAGATAGATTTGACATTACTAATAGGTTCGATCAGTAAATCGAGTGAGCGTATGTACCGTAAGGAGTGTGAAGAAAGAGCAAGAAGATTTGAGCATGAGAAGACATTTAGTCAATTTTATCGCCATAATCCAATATTAGACTTACACATAAGATCAGTATTTCGTGAGGAAATGATATACAAGCGCGAGAATGAGTTACATAGACTCACTTCTGAACTAGAAAAGGGGATGTTTTTAGGAAATGATAATAGGCTACTACTGCGAATGGAGGAAATTTTAAGCGGTAATAATAGGTCCTATACGCATGACATGGTCAAGTGTATGGTTAATGAACGTGATCATGATGGTAGTACACCTTTACATAATGCTGTGCAATCAGAATTTTTATTTGCTATAAGATTATTATTTGAGCATGGTGCAGATTGTTTTATTCAGAACAAGAAAGGTCAGACTCCTTATGGATTATCCTCTAAGAGTTGCCTAGTACAGGATTTATTTCAAGGCTGTCCGTTTGTAAAAGAAAAAATCAGGGAACAAAAGTATAGCAATAATATAAATAAGTTACTTAATATACCACAAATAAGATCTAGACTGTATAATAATCCAAGCTCTTTTCAAAAGGTGCCAAATTGTGAAGGAGCTTGCAGTACTTTAAAAGAATTAAGCGTAAATAAGGTTTTAGATTCATGCCGTTTTACTGTTTCTTAAGTGGTAGACTATTTTTACAGCTACAGAGTTATTAATGAGGCCAATAGGAGCTACCACCTGATTCGTTTTATTCACGCTAATTGTAAAATTATATTTTATCTATTTTGAAAATAGTTTAAACAAGCTTTATAGACAAAGACCTAACATCTTTAGCAATACCTTCATAAATCCCTGCTAAGTCTTCACTTAACATTAAAGGATTTCCGCAATCAGAAGCATGGCATATTTGTGGATCTAGAGGAATTCTGCCTAGGAGTTTGATTCCTAGCTCTTCGGACATTCTTTTTGCACCGTCTTTTCCAAATATGTATATTTTTGAGTTATTTTGAATGAAATAACTCATATTTTCTACAATGCCAATAACCGGTACGCTGAGCTTTTTAAGCATATCATAAATTTTGCGAGCATCGATTAAAGAGAGCTCCTGTGGAGTTGAAACTATTATCGCTCCGGTTAAGTTAAAATTTTCCATAAGACTTAAATGCATATCGCCAGTTCCAGGTGGTGTATCAACTATCAAATATTCTATATCAGACCACCTTGTTCCCATTAGCAGATTATAAAGTGCTTTTGTGATCATAGGTCCGCGCCATATTGCTGCACGATCCTTGTCAACAAAATAGCCGATTGAAATAGTATGTAGTCCATACCTTTCTATAGGTATTGCTTTTCCACCCTGTATTTCTGGCTTTAATTTTTCAGTGCCAAGCATTTTAGGAACTGAAGGACCATATATATCTGCATCAACCAGCGCAACTTTATGTTTCAACTTTGCTAATGAGAGAGCAAGATTTAGCGCAACTGTGGACTTGCCCACACCGCCTTTACCAGAGGCCACAACGATTATATTTTTCACTCCTTCGATATGTAATTTAGCTTTTTGTTGCCCAGTTTGTTTTTGACAAGTAGCAACCACGGTTACCTTCTCTACCCCTGGTACAGCCTTAACAGTTTGTTCACAAATTTTTCTTAATTCTTCGTTTGCTTGCGTGTCACCGGCAACTTCAAGCGCAAAACCAATGTCCCCGCCTTTAATAATGATTGAGGATATTATGTCAAGAGCGATCACATCTTTACCGCTTTTTTGCTCTATGACTTTTTTTAAGTTCTCTCTTACAATTTCTTCGTTGATCACTAGACCTCTGTTGTTTGATACGCCAGGAAGGGTATCATTGTGACAATGTTACACGAAATAAATTCAAAAACCAACAAGCCTTTTAGGCGATTTCTTCCTGAAGTTGTTCAATTTTAGCTTGAGGAAGGCTGGTTGTCTGGGAGATAATATCAATAGAGATGCCAGCTTTAAGTAAGTTTTTTGCAACTTCAATTTTTCCTTCAATTCTACTTTGCATAATGCAGGATAAATTATCATCCTCACGTTTCTTATCTTGATCATAAGTAAAACGCTCTTCTTCACTCCAATTATATTGATTCAACTCATTATAAGCCTTGCCAATAATTACATCACTTCCCACCACTTTTTTTAGATCCTCTTCACTAGTTTCACTTGCATACTGTTGTCTAAGAACCTGTTAAGGATCTCGAAAATATGAGGTAAAATAAGCATAGTTAAGAACCTGTTTAAAATCTTCGT
>NZ_JAPQLG010000056.1:0-3929 GCF_028982005.1 Wolbachia endosymbiont of Drosophila bocki
CTTGCAAATGATTGTCCTTTCCTTCATTTCTCTCCTATTACGAAGATTTTAAACAGGTTCTTAGAAGTCATAACGATCATTTTTATGATTTTGGGTTCTCTGCCTTTTCTTAGCTATTTAAAAATTATAAGACGATTAGACATTTGCTATGATGAGCAGGTCTCTTACTTTTTTAAGATAGCTATTGTTTCATCTTTATTTGCTTGTTTTTGGTTGTATAAAAATGTTGATTTAGGAGTGTCATTATCATTTAGATGCAGCACATTTACCATCGCTTCCTTGATTACGTTAACTGGTTATGGAATCTGTAATCATATAGATTGGAGTTTCATTTCAGTCTTAGCTTCTTTTCTCACCTTTGTTGGTGGATGTAGTGGTTCTTCAAGTGGCGGTGTCAAAACCTTCCGCTTGATTGTTCTTTTAAGATCTATAAGAAATTACTTTTACCTTTTATTAAACCCAGGTGCAGACAATAGAGTAAAATTCAATGGAAAAACCCTGGAGAATGATGAAGTTCATTCTGTCTTTATATTTTTTGCAATTTTCATGTTAACGTTTACCATTTCATCAGTAGTGATGTCTTACTTAAGCAATGCAGACTTTATAACTAGCATCAGCTCAATCTCTGCAACGCTTACAAACTCTGGTCCAGGGTTCAGCAACTTAATAGGTCCTTCGGGTAATTATTCCTCTTTCAGTAATGAAGTAAAATTATTTCTATCGTTTTTAATGCTGCTTGGCAGACTTGAAATATTGCCAATCTATTTTTGTATAGGCAATTTATTCTTATTTAATAGAAAGAAATAGTTGGTGAAGTTGTGAAATTTGATATTATAGCTAAACTGACTTACGACAATTTGAAAAACCGTCATTCCGCTACTCGTTAGCGGAATCTATACCGCGAATAAATCCACAGATGTACGAACATTGTGATTTGGGCACACCAGGAAGAATGTCATCCAAGTAGCCCCTTTCTCGTCATCCCGCTACTTGTTAGCGGGATCTATGCTAAGAGATACCGCGAATGAATCGCGGCATGACGGTTCGCGGCGGTATAGCTATAGATAGTATTAGCTATTTAATAAAAAGATCGTAGCTAAACCAAGAAATATAAAAGCTGAGAGAATATCAGTTGTTGCCGATGTTAGGATTGAAGAAGAAACGGCAGGGTCAGACTTTAAACGGTGAAGCATTATAGGAATGAAAGTTCCGATGAACGTTGCAATAATTGACATCATAATCATGGAGACCACAAAAATCATCTCCACTTTGAAGTTGTGAAACCTTATTGCTAACACTACTAATGAAATAGTAGATAAGATCACCCCGTTTATAAGACCTATTAAAAATTCTTTCATCAGTATTCTTTTTGCATTTTGCTCAGTTAGATATTTTGTTGCGATTGCCCGGATGGTTAGCGTTACTGTTTGGGATCCTGCATTTCCGCTCATTGATGCAATTATCGGCATGATTATTGGCAGCACTATAAAACTTTTTATTACATCATCGAAAAAGCCAACTACTATGGAACACATTGTTGCAGCTAAGAGGTTAAACAGTAACCAAGGTAGCCTTTTAATTACAGTTTTATGTATAGGGGCATTTATATCGGCTTTAGAAGATACACCGCTTATTTTGAGTACATCCTCTTCTGTTTCTTGTTGAACAACTTTTATCACATCTTCAATTAAGATCACACCAATAATTTTACCATTCTTATTTACTACCGGAGCTGATAATAGAGAGTAATCTTTAAATATTCTTGCTACTTCCTCTTGGTCTACTCCAGTTTTAATGATTTTTATGTCATGATCCATTATCTCTTTTATTATTGTGTCTCCTGAGTGAGATATTACCTTATTTAAATTAACACTGCCTATAGGCTCTAATTTTGAGTTGATAATGAATACCTGGTGAAATTTTTCTGGTATTTTTTTATAGTTGCACACAAATTCTGTCAGTTGATTTATTGTCCAATAATATGGAGCTATAACCATATCTTTATGTATTAACCTCCCTGCACTTTCTTCTGGGTATGATAGCAACTCCTCTACTGATTTCTGAGTCTTGCTGGGCAAATAGTAAAGTATATTTTCTACAGACTTTCTATCTAAATCTTTCACTATGGTTACTATATCTTCTACATCAAGGAGCATTAGTAACTTTGCTGTATTTTCTATTCCCAATGTTTCTATGATCTCTATTTGTAAATCTGGCACTACATGCACTAGGGCATCACTTAACAAATGTTGATCGAGGATATTAACTAATTTCTCCCTGTGATCACTGATTGAAGTAGATAAAAAATAAGCTAACTGAACACTGTCTATCGTTTTTACAATATTATGAACATTTTCTAGCTCCTCGTTATCAAGTGACTCTATTAAGTCATCAATAGCCTTTTTGTCTAAACCATAATGAGAACTTATTTTAATATTCATTACTTTACCTTATCTTTTAATAAATATACGCGCTTGATTTCCTTAAACATTAAAGTATAATGAAATTATTTAAATTAACTATCATATGGTTAAATTTCTATTTTGTTTACTGTTATTGTTATTGATAGTAAATATATTAAAATCTAAAGTATAATGAAAACTTATTCAGAAATTCTCGAACACTTTCAAAGCTTAAATAAAAGTATTTCTCTTATCAGGAGGTGTCTTTGACATAGAAAAATTAAAGTTGCGTCTTGAAGAGCTGGATTCCCAAGCGTCGAATGATGATTTGTGGCAAGATAACCAAAAAGCACAAGAAGTTTTAAAAGAACGTTCTAAAATTAAGAATGACGTAGAGTTGTTTTTAAAGCTGGAAAGCGATTACAACGATGCCATTAGCTTAATGAAGTCTGCTATTGATGAGAATGATGAAGAATTTTTCTCTGAAGTTGAAAATGAACTGGTAAAGTTAGAAAAATTAATCAAGTGTAAAGAAACAGAATCCTTATTTACTGGTGAAGCAGATAATAATGACTGCTTTTTAGAAATCCACTCAGGAGCTGGTGGAACAGAGAGCAATGATTGGGCTGAAATGCTGGTGCGCATGTATGTAAGGTGGGCAGAAATTTATCATAACTTTAAAGTTGAAGTTGTAGAAAAATTAGAAGGAGAGTCGGTTGGTATAAAGTCCGCAATGATAAAAATCGTTGGAGAAAAAGCTTATGGGTGGGCAAAAAGTGAAAGTGGAATTCACAGGCTGGTTAGAATATCGCCGTTTGATGCAAATGGTAAACGTCATACCAGTTTTGCAAGTGTAGGAGTAACTCCAGTGATAGAAGATTCAATTGATATTGCTGTGGATGAAAAGGATCTAAAGATCGACACCTATCGTGCTTCCGGAGCAGGCGGTCAGCATGTGAACAAAACTGAAAGTGCAGTACGCATTACGCATATTCCAACTGGTGTTGTAGTTCAATGCCAAAATGGTCGTTCTCAACACAGAAATAAAGATGAGGCATTGAAATTACTTAAAGGACGTTTATACCAAATTGAACTGGAAAAGAAAGAACAAAAGATGGCTGAAGAATATGGTAAAAAATGCGATATAGGCTGGGGCAATCAGATCAGATCGTACGTTATGCATCCATATCAAATGGTGAAGGATTTAAGAACCGGACATGAAGTGGGCAATATAAATTCTGTTTTTGATGGTAATATAGATTGTTTCATAGTTAGTGTGCTTACTAAGCAAAATTAGGTAGGGTTGACTTTCTTGCCATAATATATGATAATTAAAATATTGTTAAAGTAGGAGTAAAGTTATGGCGATTAAATATGATCAGTGGAAAAGTGACCTTACCCAGAAAAAGTGGAGAGAAAGTGTGGAATGTTTTTTACAAAAAGAATGATGCATCAAGTTGTTCTGGAATGCAATAGTTAATAGTGACGTTGTTTGTTATAAAAAATTTCTATGTATTCAAATATTGC
>NZ_JAPQLG010000057.1:0-2503 GCF_028982005.1 Wolbachia endosymbiont of Drosophila bocki
ATAATAAGCTACTGATATTCTCCATCTTTTTTATCTTTAATCCATCATAGCTAGCGATGCAACAAAGCCGTCTGGGATCCAGAAAACTTAACTTTAAATAAGTGGCTGCATAATAAAGACTAGATTCCAGACTGGAATGACACCATAGAGGCACTGGGATGACATCCTTCCTAGTGGAGATTACTCTCAAATCACAATGTTCATACAGTTGTGGGCTTAACGGTATCTTTGCAGATACTATGGTAATTTATTCAAAAGACTTACTGAGTGGCAAGATTTCTCCTGATATGCTACAATCTTCAGAAGCAAGTTCCACAAATTTATCTGTTAGTTTATCAGGTGGCACCAATTCAGATCCAGGAAATGCCTGCTCACTACCCACAGGTCCTTCCGTGTATACAGCATTTACACATAATTTTGTATGTTTTGTCTCAGATGCATATATCTGCACCATTATTTCTAGTGCAACTTTACTTGCAGCATACGGCATCCAATATGGATAAGAGGAAGGAGAAAGTGTCACTTCTGAGGTTATGAATATCGCTCTTCCAGCATTAGACTTTTTTAGCATTGGATCTAAGCTTTTTAGTAAGTACCAATTGGCAGTAAAATTTGTATTCATTACGTTCTGTAGCTCTTCAATCTCACAGTCATGAATGGGGTTCAGTTTGCCTAAAATTCCAGCACACGCAACTAATATATCAAGTGCTCCAGATTCTGATAATTTCAGGCTTTCTATCATGTTTGTCAGTATCTTTACATTCTCAAAGTCTAAAAGATCAAGCTGAATTAGTTTCACAGAGCCTTCTTTAAATTCTTCAAGCTCTTCAATTTCATTATATAGTGGCTTGAGATTATCAAGAGATCTCGAAATCAGAATCACACATGCACCTTCTCTTATAAACCTTTTTGCAACAGCAGAGCCTATTCCACCTGAAGCTCCGGTGATTAAAGCTACTTTACCTTCTAACTTACCCATTTCTTTCTCCTTAGCGAGACCCATTGAAATATTTTAGCTGAAAATTGAATTTTGCTCCATATATAAAAATCAAACTTAGCATATAAAAAAATAGTAATGACACTACTACACCACCTAAACTTCCATATATCAAATCCAGTTGGTCAAAGGAAGCTTTTAAGTATTGCTTAAAAGCTGAAGCAGAAATCGTCCAAAGAATAACAGCTACACAAGATCCAGGAAATACGTCTGATAAATTTTGTTTTATGTTTGGTAACATAAAATATAGCCAAGAGACTACTGTGAAAAGTACAAATTCAATAAGTAAATACCTAGTATAACTTAGCCCCTGATAGGAAAAATCAATTAGCATTGGTACTAGTGTAGAAAACACTATAGTTAGAGTTATAATAAGCGTGATTACTAAAAATTGTAATATACTTAGTACTCTTCTTAATATATAAGGCGGCGAAACCGGAACTTTATAGGCCTTATTGAGTATTGTTCTAAGCCCTTCAATTGTCGATGAAGCGGTCCAAACAGCACCTACAATTGCTAAAGTTAGTAAGCTTTGCGGCGGGCCTGATATTATCTCCCTAATACGCGGCATCAAAGATGATAAAATATCCTGTGGCATGTTATCAATGATAAATACCCAGCCAATGTTGTACTGGTCTAAAAAATTTGCGAATGTTGACGCCACAGCCATTAAAACGATGAGAAAAGGAAATATTGATAACAGAATTAAAAATGATAAATACCCTGCATGCTCCACTCCATCATTATGAATTGTGTCAATCAAAGCACGATAAAGGCAATAAACGATGCTGTAAAATTTCTGTAGCACTGTAATATAAACGAACCAAGAAAAGTATTCTAAATGAAATAAAGGATACTTTTAAGCAAAAAATCCTCACCATTTACTTAAATTTAATCAAAGTGAAGGATAATCCAGCATTAAATAGAAATTATCGGAGGCGTAATGAAAAATTTTCTTCTACTTGTGGCTTTAATTCTCTCCTTTGCATTTGATGCAAATGCTGCAAATACTTTTGTTGATAAAAATGATACAACATCATCGGTGATATGCAAGATAATAGGCTATACTCACGGCATAGGTGGACCGATGATCACAATAGTGATAATTGGTGCAGCTTTGCTTGCGATATTCGGCAGAATGCCATGGCCAGCGCTTTTTGCACTCGGTGCGTTCACTGCTGTGTTTTTTGGCGCTCCTGTAGTCGTTTCAAAAATAACACCAGGAGGTGTGATTTGTAAAGACGGTGCAGTAGCGGATAAGTAATAGAAATTATTGGAAGCACAAACGTAGTTTTCTTTACTTGAAAGTGGTCAAGCTGAGCACTTTCAGTGTCTATGAATACCTAATAAATTCTCTTTCTGTAATCATATCAGTTAAAGTTTAGATTCCAGCGTCACGCGCTGGAATGACAAGGCTTATCGTCATGCCGCCGCATACCGTCATACCTACCCCTACAACAACATTGCAAGCATTGATTTTTCTCCATATGAAAAGAGTCTGGAAGC
>NZ_JAPQLG010000058.1:0-1122 GCF_028982005.1 Wolbachia endosymbiont of Drosophila bocki
CCAGCTTGCAAATGATTGTCCTTTCCTTCATTTCTCTCCTATTACGAAGATTTTAAACAGGTTCTTAGCTCCCCAGGTATGTTCTTTTTGGCGTTTTAGGATCTCTGTACCAATATGGTGGTAAAGCAAAATAAGCTTACTATTTACTGCAAGTGCTGCCTTATAACGGTTTGTTGCAATACGATCTTTCAACTGCTCTAAAAGTTCTGTATATTCTTTTCCTATAATTTTTGTCATACGGTCCCTTTTAATCCATTATACAATTCTTTGTCTGTCGAGAAGACAATCTTTCGCTTGCCTGCAACTTTGAAGGGATTCCTTATTGACTTCAAAGTTGTCCATCAACTAAAATATATTGACTTTATGTGCAATATTAGCTTTAAACCAGTAAAACAAGCTGCTTAACATATGCGTTTTTTCTATTCTAATTATATTCTTTTTTTGTCTTTATGTTGTTTTCTGCTTTTTTCGTTACCTTCAACAAAAGCCCAAGCGAATGATACGTCAGTTGTTCCTATACCACAAAGGAAAAAAGAATTGGTTGAGCACACTGTTGTAGCACAACCGAGGCAAATTATCGAAATGCAAGAAGAAGTCATTATTAACGAGGGTAAAGAATTCATTCCAATTCCAAAAAGAAAAAAAAGTGCAGAGAAAAAACTAAGAAGGGATGTTAGAGGGGCAAAAAATGAAATAGGAAACGAAAAAAGCGTTGAGAGCAAAAAGGATGAATTAGTTGTAACAGAAATTATTAACTCTATAAGAGACAAGCTCACAAAATGCTGGCGCATTCCTGAAAGCATAGCTTACAAAGAAAATTTTAATATAAAAATTAACTTATTGTTATCCAGTCAAGGCGAGATAATTATGGCGGATGTAGCAGACAGTGATTCCTATCGAAATAATCCACTTTTCAGGTCGATAGCAGATAACGCAATGCGTGCAGTATATAAATGTAGCCCATTAACCGGCTTGCCTACTCAGCACCACCACATTTGGCGTGAAGTAACACTAGACTTTATTCTATAGCTAAAGTAATTCTATAATTTAATAAGCCCACTGTATCCGTTCAGGATAGCAGCAAGGTAGTATAACCATAGAGTAAAAGTGAGTTTACAACAA
>NZ_JAPQLG010000059.1:0-4948 GCF_028982005.1 Wolbachia endosymbiont of Drosophila bocki
ACCAGCTTGCAAATGATTGTCCTTTCCTTCATTTCTCTCCTATTACGAAGATTTTAAACAGGTTCTTAGCATAGATTCCGCTAACTAGTAGCGGAATGACGAATTTGTCGTTTTACAGCCACTTGGATAACAATTTGCCACTAAATAGTAGGAAATTCAGTAGCTTACAATGAATAATTGAAGTTTTTAATCAGGAAAAATACATGAGTAAATCATGTAGCTATAATCATTGTAAGCAACAATGAAAAAGTGCGGAAGTAGAAATTTGGGTTGACAAAATAAGAAAAAATATAGTATATTAATAATATTGATATTAACTTAAACTAATTATGCCAGCAGTAGTAAAGACAACATACAAAGACCGTCAAAATTAAAAAAAGCAAAAGAAATTCTGCTAGCTCCTGTAAGGTGGCTAATCACAGGTTTATTTATAGTATTACTTATGATGCTCATTATCTCGGCCCTAGTCTTTATTCTAGCCTTCATGGCATTGGATAAACTGTATCATCTTGCAGGAGGCAAAGCACCAGAATGGTTAGAGCAAAGAGCCGAAGCATTTATGGAGGCAGCACGTGTCCCACAAACAACACATGATACTGATGTAAGTAATGCAATCAGTATTAACATTCAAAAGCCAAGAGAAAACTATGGTGAACCTGATGTTGATGATAAGTTTATAGAGGAAATAGAAGGATTTATTGATCAGTTAGAGTGCATAGCAAATGGCACACAAAAAGCTGCAGATAAAGATCAACTTACAGAAGATGAGAAAAAACATACACTTGAGTGCTTGAAGCGTATGAAAAATAACCCTGATACACATAGTGGAAGCGGGTTAACATTGAAGCAAGTTTTAAATTTAGTTTGGAAGGCTTGCAACGATCAAACTAGAGCAAATAATATAGATATTAATACCTGCATATCACAGAGAAAATATCAATTGGTTAAACATTTAGTAGAATCACAAACAGAATGCGGAGTGCGTGATGGTCGTGGTTCAAGTACATGTTTTACTGGCACCTTTAACAGTATTGTCTCTTCCTTGTACATTTTTGAAGAGTTTTCCTTCTTGCAAAAAGCAGATAATAATATTATAAAGCGGGCATTTGAAAATGAGCTGCAAAAAAAGGGAGAAGAACTATTTAATCAGCTTTCTAATGATAAAGAAAAAAAAGAAGTTGCAGAAGCTTTAAGTAATCCTTCTACAGATTTCTTTTCAAGCTATGCAGAGTCATTTAAAAACCACTCTGCACGTGCAGTTTTAGGTGATAAAGAATGCGACAAATTAGTTAAAACTCATTTTAGTAATCTTCAGTACAATAAAACAATATCACGCTTTACCTAAAGTAATCACTTAACTAACGGCAAAGTGATACCATGCTGATTCATATATTTTCCTTTCATATCATCATATGATTTCTCACACTCACTTTCGCCGTTTAAAAATACGAATTGGCATGCGCCTTCATTAGCGTAAATTTTCGCGGGAAGCGGAGTGGTGTTTGAGAATTCGAGTGTGACATGACCTTCCCATCCAGGTTCTAAGGGAGTAACGTTTACTATAATTCCACATCTTGCGTAAGTTGATTTACCAACACAAATGACCAGTACATTCCTTGGTATACGAAAATATTCCACTGTACTTGCAAGCACAAAGCTATTTGGTGGAATTATGCATACGTCTGTTTCTTTATCTATAAAACTATTCTCAGAAAAATTTTTAGGGTCCACGATGGCTGAATTAACGTTAGTAAAAATTTTAAATTTATTATCCACTCTTGCATCGTAACCGTAAGATGATAGTCCGAAAGATATAACACCTTTGCTGCTTTTGTGATTCACAAAAGGCTCTATCATTCCAAAGTTTTCAGCTTTTTCTCTTATCCATTTATCTGGCATAACTGCCATAACTGTTCCTTAAAGTTGTGTAATACTTACGATAATATAAAATAAAATTTAAATGTAAACTGTAGCTTTTGTCATGCAATTAAAGCTTTTCAGTTTGATGTTTTGTTACAATAATTAGATTTATGTTCTTAACTAAAAATAATGCTTAGAAACTTTCTCCTGATTTTTGTATTCGTATTATTCACGCCGCCGTCAAATGCTGATGCCAGGAAATACATCAGAATTGTTGGATCTTCAACTGTTTTTCCTTTTATCTCGTTTATAGCCGAGGAGTTCAACCGTGTATTCCCTTTTAAGACTCCAGTTGTGGAATCAATAGGAAGCGGATCAGGATTCAAAATGTTTTGCTCAGGAATAGGGGAAGACACTCCAGACATCACCACTTCATCTCGCCCTATGAAGGAAGTAGAAAGAGAACTATGTAAAAGAAATAAAATTAACGAAGTGATAGAGATCATCATTGGCTATGATGGAATTGTCATTGCAAATTCAAATCAAAGCCATAGATTTGATTTCACAAAGAAGGACTTATTTGAAACTTTATCTGCATATTCTCAAGAAAATGATAAATTAGTAAAAAGTAATAAGAAGTTTTGGTCTGATGTAAATCAAGCCTTACCAAAAACAGAAATTGAAATTTATGGTCCACATCAAAATACAGGCACATACGAAACTTTGGTTAATTCTATTATGCTTGATCAATATTCATGCATGAACTCGAGAATTTTCAAAGAGAATTATAAAGATCAGGGAGAAAGAAAGAAAGCATGTGGCAATACAAGGGATGACGGAAGGTATATAGAAGTTGGAATTAATGAAAACATAATAATACAAAAATTGAAAAGTAACAAGAACGCTTTAGGGATATTTAGTTTTAGCTTTTTAATGAGGAATCAAGATAAAATACAAGGGAGCACAATTGCAGGAATTGAGCCAACTTACGAAAATATATCATCGGGAAAATATATATTAGCAAGACCTCTATACCTTTATATAAAGAAAAAACACCTGGATACTGTTGATGGATTAAGAGAATTCATAAAAGAAATTATAGATTCGATCGGCATTGAAGATGGGTACCTATCTAGGCTTGGTCTAATTCCACTTTCAAGTGAAGATATAAAGAAAGCTTCAGCAAAGGTTTATGATATAACGTGACGGCAACGTTTCTTTTATATCCTTTGTTCTAGCGTAGTCAGACCCAGCGCGGCGCGCTGGGATGACAATGGATTACTGATTAGGCAGTTCTGCGTTGTTGCAACACCCAGAAACAACCGGGTTCAAACTTTTCGTATTTGGACTTTCTGATTTCTCACAAACTCCTCCAATATAAGCTAGTACAGCCAATGCTGAAACTGCTGAAACTTCTAAAACTAATGCAACTACAGGATATGCCAGCACATAGGCTGCAATAGCACCAACTACGCCTAGAGCAATCTTCCCTTTGTGTTTACTCAAGAAGGTTGTATCGTTCTTTGCTGGAGTTTTGTTGCTACCATTTACTGGGGTTTGTTTGCCAGTAGACTCACTGTTTTGTTCCTTTTCTTTTGAAGGAGCCTTTAGAACATCTATTATCTTTTCCATATTTTCTTTGTTTTTTGACTTATGGTCCTCAGCCCACTTTAATAGAGACATTCCATATACCTGTATGTTAACATTAGCCCCGCTTTTCACTAGAGCTTCGAATGTCTCTAAATCGCCACGTTCAACAGCCTTAGATATTGGAGTCATTCCATCTGCACCCGCTGTGTTAACATCAGCTTTTGCTTTTTCTATTAGAAGATCTACTAGACCTTTATTAATAGGATCATCAAATTTCTTTTCAATAGCAATAATCAATGGAGTCAATCCATTTTCATCTACTGCATTAACATCAGCCCCTACTTTATTAGAAAATTTGCCACCTTTAAATCTGCACGGTCAAAAGCAGTCGTTAATAATGTGTGTTCGCGATCAGGAACAGTAGTAAACACATGATCTAAACTAAAACTCCCTTTTTCTCGCTCTTTATATGCATCTGAATCTGGTAATAATTGACCTTTCATTG
Source organism: Wolbachia endosymbiont of Drosophila bocki (assembly GCF_028982005.1). Classification (NCBI taxonomy): domain Bacteria; kingdom Pseudomonadati; phylum Pseudomonadota; class Alphaproteobacteria; order Rickettsiales; family Anaplasmataceae; genus Wolbachia; species Wolbachia endosymbiont of Drosophila bocki. Next base: position 3,956 of record NZ_JAPQLG010000059.1, read on the forward strand.
CTTTAATTACGTCATCCTGACTTAGGCTGTCGTTAGTATTTATGGACTCTTCTGATGCGTTGTATATTTTTGAAAACTGTTCATACTCCATATTTTACCTCTATTCTCTATAATAAGTCTCATTATCACACATATTTACAAGTAAGTCAAATATATTGTTAATAACTGTTGCAACAAAGTGCTTGACGTTAGAATAGCTTTTATGGTTTTGTATAGCTAGAAAGTAACTCTATGGAACGCTTACGCTCAATTGTATTTATTGTGGGAATATTCCTATTGCTGTTTAGCTTAGCAATGCTTATTCCTGCTGTTACCAATAAGTATCTCAGCTACGAATGGAAAAATTTTCTCGCTGGATTCATAATTACCTGCACATCTGGCGTAACTTTTATTTTACTCGGTAAATTAAGTAGATTACATGGCATGCCAGCAATTTTTGCGATTACTAGTTGCACCTGGATTGCCTTGTCTCTGTTTGCAGCTATTCCTTTCTATTTTGATAATCTGAGCTATGTTGATGCATTATTCGAAACGATATCTGGCATCACAACCACAGGGGCAACTATATTTAATGATATTGAAAAGCAATCTCCGGGAATATTGCTGTGGAGAGCAATGCTACATGGCATAGGTGGTTTTGGTGTAATCACTTTAGGAATTGCAGTTTTTCCTATTCTCAAGATTCTCAGCCTAAATAATTTACTTTATTCTGAATATTCAGATGCTACCAAAAGGAAGTTGCCGAACACACGAAGCGTAGTGATTCATGTTACGGCAATATATTATGGCTTAATTTTGTTATGCATATTTTCCTATTATCTAGCTGGTATGCCACTGTTTGATGCAATATGTCACGGAATGTCTGCTGTATCAACTGGTGGATTTGCTAACCATAATGATTCTATAGGACACTATAATAACCCTATGTTAGAACCTGTTAAGGATCTCGAAAATATGAGGTAAAATAAGCATAGTTAAGAAAGAGGTATATCT
>NZ_JAPQLG010000060.1:0-506 GCF_028982005.1 Wolbachia endosymbiont of Drosophila bocki
TTTTTTTAACTAACTTTAAAATCATAGAAAATACTGTCGAAAAAGGAAGTTTTCTTGTTCGTGTAAAACTGTTTTTTCCAACACAATGGATTCTCTGAAAAGCTTTCGAGTATATTATATTTTTAATTTGTAGAATAAAATTTTTTCCTTTTTGCATGTTTCACCTAAAAAGGACACATTTTAAACTTCTTTGTTGAAATAAAATAGAAACAAAAGTGCTGTTTCCTGCGGCTTCTGGATAATTTAATGGTAAAAGTTTTAGAGAGAAATTTTATACACTATCGCTGATATTTTTCCTTAAGTTGACGCCATTGTCCGTTCAGCAGAGTGGCAAAGTAGGTAGGCAAGATAAACTAAAAAATCAAGAAAAAGTGAGTGTACAACAAATGGTGTCATGCAAGTAGCTGACACTGGTTCACTTTATGATGGTGTCATCCCAGTGCTTGACACTGGAATGGCTTTGTTGCATCGCTCTTCGGATAGTAGGTAACGTACAATAAATTCAT
>NZ_JAPQLG010000061.1:0-7422 GCF_028982005.1 Wolbachia endosymbiont of Drosophila bocki
ATGAATTTATTGTACGTTACCTACTATCCGAAGAGCGATGCAACAAAGCCATTCCAGTGTCACGCACTGGGATGACAGCAGTCCTACGTCATACCGCCGCGAACCGTCATACCGCGATTCATTCGCGGTATCTCAGCAATAGATCCCGCTAACAAGCAGCGGGATGACGATTGTCGTTTAGCCATAAACATTAAGGAATTTACCAAATGAAAAAAAGGCAAAAGAAGCCCCGTGGTTATTGTCCGCTTTAAAATATTGGCGTTTTTTACGTTTTAAACGCTTGACAAGCGAAATTCAGCTGCTTTTAATTGCAACTAACCTACGCTGCAAACGTTTAAGAAATTTACTAAGCAGAAAAAAAGACAAGGGACCCCCGAGTCAGCTAGTCTTTTACTATCTCTGTCGAGTATTGGCATCTTTTGAAGTTTTGTAAAGACATACAGTATCTATATACTGCAAAAAATTAAACACAAGACGCCGATACATTAAGTAATCCCTACCTTTTAGTCTGCAGATTGGCGAAAGCAAATACAATAGCTTCGCTGTTATGATAAGGGGGCTGGCGGAGTTTGTCAAGGAAGTTTTTTTGTTTCTATTCCCAATAAAAGTTTGTTATATGGTTATGCAAGAAGTCTAATATTAAAAATGACACAACAACATAATTAAATTAGACTACTTTATTCTCTTAGTTACTTGCTTTTCTCTTGCTATTGCAAGGCTTTTTTCTGGTACATCCTCAACTATAACACTACCTGCTGCAATTACAGATTCATCATGAATATTAAGCGGCGCAATTAGTGAGCTATTGGCGCCAACAAAGCAATTGCTCCCTATATTCGTTTCATGTTTATTTTTCCCATCATAATTACAAACAATAGTGCCTGCTCCTATATTACTCTCCTGCCCTACTTTAGCATTTCCTATATAACTTAAGTGTTTTATTCTAGTGTTTTGACCAACTTCACTTGTTTTCACTTCCACAAAATTTCCTATTTTTGCCTTATTACCAATTGTTGTGTTTCCGCGTATTCTGGTAAATGGACCGACCTCAGCATTACTTTTAATTAAGCAATTTTCTAAATGCGAAAATGGCAGTATTTTCGCACCAGACTCTATTTTCACTCCAGTACCGAAAAAAACATATGGGTAAATAACTGAATCTCTGGCAATTTGCGTATCAAGAGAAAAGAAAACAGTCTCTGGTGCAACAAGCGTTACTCCGGAGTCGGTAAAAATTTTTCTTTTATTTTCTTGAAAGTAAAATTCAGCTTTTATAAGGTCATTTCTGTTATTTATTCCCGTTGCTTCTTCTCCACCGGTAATAACGTAACCGACATTTAAATTACTCTTCACTGCAATGGAAACTATATCGGTCAAGTAATATTCATGAGTTGAGCTATTGCACTCTATTTTCTCCACCAATTCACGTAAATTCTTTGCACATGCAACCATTATTCCAGCATTTGCAAGAAATTCTTCATGATTATTTTTATCACTCTTTGCTTCTACGATTTCTCTTAAGGAACCATTCTCAATAATTAACCTACCGTATTCTTTATTGCTTGTCCTAAAACCTAGGCAAACTAGAGCCTTGCCTTCTAAATAACTAATCATTTTAGTTATTGTGCTGCTTTTTATGAGCGGAGTATCCCCATACTGCACAACAACTATGCTTGAATCTGGCAATTCTCTTAGGTTTCTCATCGCAGTTTTGACCGCATCTCCCGTGCCAAGTGTTGATTCTTGTGTAATTAACTGTATATCCTCAAAGCACTTTAGTCTTTCAATTAAAGGCTGATCAACTACAACAGCAATATTTTCAGGATTTAACTGTTTTGCATTATAAATGACATGCTGAAGCATGGAAAAATTGCCTATTTCGTGCAGAACCTTAGGCAAATCTGAATTCATCCGCCTGCCATGCCCGGCAGCAAGTATGATAAAAGTATGAGCTTTATTTATCACTTATCTTAAAGATGAAAAATGAAAACCGTAATGATCAAGCCAGCTGATTTTGTTGTCATAAAAGCTCCTCAAGTCGCTAATTTGATATTTTAGCATTGCAAGCCTTTCTATACCAATGCCAAACGCAAAACCGTTGTATTTAGTATGGTCTATTCCAACATTTTGAAATACATTTGGATGCGTCATACCGCATCCCAGTACTTCTATCCATTTACTACCTTTATAACTTATGTCCACTTCCGCAGAAGGCTCGGTAAAAGGGAAAAAACTATTACGAAAACGTATCTTCAGCCCTTTATCGCCAAAGAACTTATTAAGGAAGTGATGAATAGTAAATTTTAACTGGCCCATATTGACATTCTCATCGACATATAACCCCTCTATTTGATGGAACATAGGGGTGTGAGTTGCATCAAAGTCGTTTCTGTATACTCTACCTGCGGCTACTATTTTAATTGGGAATTTTTTTGTTTTTTCCATGGTTCTAATCTGTACAGATGAGGTGTGAGTGCGCAGTACCATTCTTTTATCATCTATTTTATTCTTTAAGTAGAAGGTATCTTGCTCCTCTCGTGCAGGATGATGACTTGGAGTATTCAGTGCATCAAATACATGAAATTCATCTTCAATGTCAGGGCCATCAACTGCTTTAAAACCCATATGTGCAAAAATAAGCTTTACTTCATTTAGAACCTTACTGAGTGGATGGACCTTGCCAATTTTTTCTGGCCTCGCAGGTAACGTAATATCAACTGCCTCGTTCTGCAATTTAAAGTTAACTTCTTCGGCTTTTAGTATATTCTCCTTATTCATTATAAGCTGATCTAGCTTATTACGTAAAACGTTGATAACTTCGCCTAAATTGCGCTTTTTTCCTGCGTCTTCTATCTCTTTTAAGTTGTCAAAATAAGCTTTAATTACACCCTTTTTTCCCAAATATGATAGCCTAACTTTTTCTAAATCTTGTAAAGAAGAAGCATTCTCAATTTCAGAGATCGCTTTATCTTCAAGTGAAGGTATTTCATTCAGTAGCTCTTTATTCATCTTAGAAACGCTGGCCTAAACTTTAATTATAGTAAAATCTTGAATAGCATCAACAATCTAAAAACTGTCCCATTTTAATTATTAATTTATTGACTAATTAATTTTTTTTATTTACTTTTACGTTGATGAATTTGCTGTATCAACTATGCACAACAGTGACATTGAAACTGATAATAAGTACAAAATAGAGGATTTACCTAAGTTCTTTAAGGAAAGATCCAGAAACATAAGTAAAGCATTTTCTAGCAAAACAATTAAGATCAGTGCTATTCGCTCGAGAAGTATTGAAAGCAATATACAAAAATTTTCATTTGAGCTAACAGCAACAGATAAAGACACCCTTAATATAAGACCATTTCAAATAAAATCTTTAATTGATTTTTTCAAAATCTGCCTTTCCCGGGAAAAAAATTTTACAGTCAACATAAAAGTGCCCAAAGAAAGCAGTGAATTATATAATAACTACTGTAAAACTAGCAGTTATAAAACTGTGGAAGAATTCGTAAATAGTGCTCCGCCTCAAATCCTTCTGCAGGGCACAACGATAACGCTACAAACAGACGTTGAAAACATTAACCTGGACAACTTGTACCAAATCGAGTTATTTCTAAATGAAAAGCTACAACATGCAGAAAAAACTGAAAATGAGGAACAGAGTCAAGATACACTACAAGTAAAAGAAGCAGAAAATAAAGACAGACAAGAACAAAGTGAAACTAAGCAAAAAAACGCACAAAATAGACAAATTGTACCATTTACAGGCTCGTTTGGCTTTAACATAGCAAGCAAAGTAAATTGTAAAGCTCCAGTGGTTACTGCTGCAATAAAAGCTAATATACCAAAATACAGAATCTTCCTTCCCTTATCTAATTTTTTTAATGATGTAATAAGGTTATCCCTTTTAAGAACACCAAAACTTTCTATACAGAACAACAATATACCATTTGGTGTCATTCCAGCGCTTGACCAGAAAAAAAGAGACATGGATCCAAGTAGTATAGGAAATCTAATACCTCAAGAAGCAGAACAGAATGTAGGTCAAACTACTTCGCACACAGAGTATTTTAAAGCTAATAGAAAAAAATCGAAAAAGCAATCTCAAGAACTACCAGAAGAAGAAAAACAATCTACCATAAAACAAGCACGAAATGATGCTAGAGTAGCTATGATAGATAACCAAATTGAGCACAGGGGGAAAAACTCGATAAAATATTTATTGAAGTGATGAGTGGATACAAAAATCAAGATCCAGAAACATTTTGCAATATTTTCAGCTCAGTATTCAATATTGTTTACTTTCAAGATAAACAATCACATGCAATATTAGAGCCAGGCGAGATATCAGAAGTATTACAGATACTCGAAAGGCCACAACCTCTTAGTAACTCACTTTTAGGTAAAGAATATTTACAAAAACAAGTATATAGAAAAAAAGAGCAATTAGTTTCAGGTGTTTATATACAACAACCTCCTACACAACATAAGAACACTCCTCATAAATCTACAAACCCTTTACCAATTAAAGATCCTTCACCAGCAACAAATGAAGCTAAAACTCTACCGCCTACTAACATTGCACTCAAATCACCGTTAAAAACTGTATTTTCCTCAAAAAAGGCTTATTTTTGTCTATTTATAATAGTAGCATCTGCATCAACACTTTGCTTATGGCATTTTCCATCAGGAAAAGTGTCAATGTTAAAAGGATTAGTGCCACCAGAAAAAAGAGAAAGTATTGGGCTAGCATTGAACATAGGGTTACCAATATTAACTGCATTATGTGTTCTGAGTTTGGCTTATTTCATATATTCTGAATATTCTATAGAATCTATTGAACAAGTAAGTGAAAACGATCCCCTTTCTCGCGCCTATAGCTAGTGCAGGCTCAGTTTTCCTACGTCATACCGTCACGGTATCTCTAGATCCCGCTAACACGTAGCGGGATGACGAATTTGTCGTTTTTTAAATTGTCGGTAAACCAGAATTACTTTAACTATAACAAAATAGAAATAAGTTGTTGTAAAAAATTTTTCATGGTAAAATCATTTATTTTTACCATATGTTTAAAGGAATTATCACGGATATCGGGACTATAACTGATACTACCACTCACTCCAACTCTGATCAAATTTTCCATATCAAGACACAAAATTTATCCTCTACAAATAAAGGAGATTCAATAGCTTGCTCTGGTGTGTGTTTAACTGTTGTTGATATAATGAGTGATACATTTACAGTCCAAGCGTCTCAAGAAACTATGAAGGTTGCTAACTTAAATACGTGGAGAATAGGAAAAAAAATAAATCTCGAACAAGCAATGAGATTAAGCGATAAGATCGATGGCCACCTAGTTCAGGGTCATGTTGACGGGATAGTAAAAATTTTAACAATTGAGCGAAATTTAGATTCTCATGAAATCAAGCTATCATGCTCACAAGAATTAATTAAATTTGTTGCAAAAAAAGGCTCCGTTACACTAGATGGGGTTTCTCTCACAGTGAATTCAGTTATTAATCAGGAATTTACAGTAAATATCACTCCCTATACATGGGAAAATACAACTTTTCAGTACAACAAAGTAAATGATTATTTGAATTTAGAAATTGACATGATCGCTAGGTATTTAGATCAATTGATGCAGCATAAATACAATTAATTTTACAACCTTGTTATTTACAACTATTATGTCTCGAAAACCATATAGATATAAAACATGCTTTTCGATAGCCTAATTATCTTCATTGTTGTTCTATGCGTAATAATCTCGGTAACTAGAGGCTTTATAAAAGAGCTATGCGCACTAATGTTTCTATTTTTATCGGTCTTTCTGACAGCTAATCACTATGATTTTTTCGCTCCAAATTATAGTAAATATTTTGATTCTAAAGTTACACTAAACATACTTTCTACAATCTCTGTATTTATTATACTTAATCTTATATTCATGATAATAAATAACTGGCTAATGTACATATTATCACCTATAAGGTTGGGGTTTATCGATAGAGTTACTGGAATCTTTCTCGGAGTGCTTAAAGGAATATTGCTCTCTTATGTATTATTTTTTGCTGTGCACTTATATTGCTACACAGTATATGACAAAAAAGAGGGGGGGTATAAAATAGAAGCAGAAGACATATTGCCTAATTGGATAATAAATTCACACTCTTATCAGGCTCTATTTGTGACAGCAGAAGAAGTAATTGACATGTATGTACCAGAGTCGTTGATACTAAAAATAAAAGAGATCGGTGGAGAAATGGTTGATCAAGAAAAACCTAAAAACAATAAAAAAGAAGAGTAAATATTTATTTATAAATATTTTCATTGGGAGTATTCAAAAAGCCATATGTGTCAGGTTAAGAGCACAGAATTTTTTACTGGAAATATTAATTTTGTTTTAGCAATAAATCAACTTAAGGTCATAATATCTTGACATTTATTTAATGTTGCTATATAATGGCTATGTACATTTTGTGTACTATAGCAATAAAATTACCTTGTAATAGGTGTATTGGACCCGAGGGCGGTACTCGGCGTCTCCACCATGTTTTTTGATTTATACGGGGACGAATAAGGATCGACATGCATAGTAAAGATGGTAGCTTTGCTCGGTTAGACACCACCGCTAAGAGTTCATAATTTAAATGCAAACGATAACTTTGCTGCTGGTAGTAATGAATGTTGTGTTGCTGCTTAATTTAGCACAACCAATTTATTACTAAAGCACGGTTCAGGGAACGCCGGGTAACAGAAGTTCCCCCAAAATTTACGTATGTGAAAGTTATATGGAGCAAACAGATTACAAAAAACTGCTTAATTCTGCTAAGTTTCAAGTTATCAAAAAGACTTTAGATGTTATATCAGGTAATGGTTTTATCCCTCACTTAGAAATATTATTTTTCACATATTTTAATGGTGTGACCATGCCAGATCATTTGAAAAAGTCATACCCTACTCAAATGCTTATTATATTACAGCATCAATTTTATGATTTAAAAGTTTCTGAGGATAAATTTAGCGTCAGTTTGAGTTTTCAAGGAAAACAAGAGCGAATTACTATACCGTTTTTTGCTATTAGTGAGTTTCGTGATAAAATTTCAGGAGATGTTTTAATATTTGACAAAATCAGTATCGACTCTGATAAAGAATACAAAAGTGAAAAGTGTACTGAAAAACTATCAAACGGTAGTATTGTATCCATAGATCAACTGCGTGATGAGTAACTGCTCATCTTTATAAACAAAAAATATTAATAGAAAAAAGTGGTCTAACTTAAGTAATAGAATAGAGGGTAGATAAATATGCTAAATCTTTGATTATTTATTGACGCAGGTGGCAAAATTTTTCTTAGAACCTGTTTAAAATCTTCGTAATAGGAGAGAAATGAAGGAAAGGACAATCATTTGCAAG
>NZ_JAPQLG010000062.1:0-11450 GCF_028982005.1 Wolbachia endosymbiont of Drosophila bocki
GCATAGATATACCTCTTTCTTAACTATGCTTATCTTACCTCATATTTTCGAGATCCTTAACAGGTTCTAAGGCGAATTACTGCATCGAAAGTTGACAGAGGAGGAGACGGCATTAGAATGCTCAAAACACTATACACAAGATTATTTGTTGCATGAGCAATAGTTACTGGCCAAATCGAGTTGTCTTTTTCAAACAACCAGGTAAACATTATAGACATTGCACAAATATAAAGGGTATAAGCACAAATAGTCGGGAATGTAAAGCCATCCTTCCACAAAGCTGAGCCAGCAACCACATAAGTTGGTATGTGCCATACTGACCAAATAATACCGACAATAATTGCTCTGATATAAAAATTTGATATTTTGCTTTTAAGATTTTTCAAAAGATAGCCACGCCAACCGATCTCTTCACCAAGAGACATAATGATCCACATCACAAAGGTTGATAATAAAACAAATAACATCACTAATGGACTCAAAACTGCACTCAAATCCTTTACACGGTCTAACGTAAAAGACTCTCGGAAAAATGAAAAACCGCAGTAAATTGACAAAAGACCACTGGAAATTAGCATACTTACCAGAATAAGTATAAACCCTAATAGACAATTTTTTGGCGAACTAAGTTTAAAAAGATCCCTTACCTTCTGTTTATTATAAATGGTTAGCAAAATTGCAACTGAAGCCGGAACAAATGTTGTTAATAATGTTATGTCTTTGAAAGGTAAGCACCAAGCTATAATGCACGTCAAAAAATATGTAATTACAACAAATAATGTACAATTAATAGTGGTTAAATTCATGCACACGCCTATCAATTCCTCTTCTCCATTATTGATCTTTATTCATAAATTGTCAATAAAATACTTCTTCAGGGATGAATAGAATATTTTTTCTTTTTGAATTGCTATTGATAGTTTAATTTTTATATGTATTCCCTTTCACAACCGTTTGTCATCCCAGTGTCACGTGCTGGGATGACAGTAGGAGAGCTGCTTGCATGGCAAGAGGAAGACACTGGGGTGACATCAACTAAACTTGTCCAAATATGAGCGATGCATTAGTGCCACCAAAACCAAACGAATTAGAAAGTGCATATTGAATTTTATGCTCCTGAGCTTTAAACGGTACAAAATTTAAATCACATCCTTCTGAAGGCTTGTGTAAATTTAAGGTTGGCGGAATAATTCCATTATTTAACGCAAGAATACTGAATATTGCTTCAACGCTCCCTGCAGCACCAAGTAAATGTCCTATAGAAGATTTAGTTGAAGAAACAGGTATTTTATAAACGTAGTCACCGAATAACTGTTTCATTGCTATTACTTCAATTTTATCTCCAAGTGGCGTTGAAGTTCCATGTGCATTGATATACCCTACTTGATTGGGATTAATTTGCGCGCTCTTTAAAGCAAGCTGCATTGCCTTAAACGCGCCTCTTCCTTCTGGATGTGGTGCTGTAATGTGGTGCGCATCTCCTGTGAGTCCGTACCCAACCAGTTCAGCATGTATTTTTGCCCCCCTTTTTTTTGCATGTTCGTATTCTTCCAACACCAATATACCTGCTCCTTCACCCATAACAAAACCATCGCGTTCTGCATCCCATGGTCTTGAAGCTTCTTTGGGTTTATCATTGAATTTAGTTGATAACGCTTTCATAGATGCAAAACCTGCAATTCCAACTCTACACAGTGCACTTTCTGCTCCACCTGCAATCATAACATCTGCTTCACCAAGTTTTATAGTTCTTGCTGAGTTTATGATTGCATGCGCACCTGTTGCACATGCGGTTACTGCTGAATCGTTTGAACCTGTAAATTCGTATTTAATAGAAATATGGCCAGATATCAAATTTATTAGACTTGCAGGGACAAAAAATGGACTGACACGTCTGGGCCCTTTTTCCTGCATGGTAATAACATTTTCTTGAATTGACGGAAGACCACCTATACCAGAGCCAATAGTCACACCAACACGTTCCCGATTGATATTTTGGCTTTCCAAAATTAATGAATCATCTACTGCCTGAATAGCTGCTGCAATACCGTAATGGATAAAACGATCTGTCCTTTTTGAGTCTTTCTCAGAAATATAATCTAGTGGATTGAAATGGTGCTCAATGTTGTCTGATTGCAACAGCACCTGCCCTGCAATTTTGCAAGCAAGATCAGAAGAGTCAAATCTATCCGTACTGATTGCTTTTATGCCAGACTCACTTTTTATTAGCCTTGACCAAGTGTTGTCAACATCTGCCGCTAGTGGGGTGATTAAACCAACACCAGTGACTACTACTCTTCTGCTCATTTAACACTAACTATTAGCCTTTTTTATTATTAATATAGTCAACTATTTGCTCCATAGTTTCCATTTTTTGTGCGTCTTCATCTGGAATTTCTATTCCAAACTCTTCTTCTGCTGCCATGATGATTTCAACTGCATCCAAGCTGTCTGTACCATGCTCCGAAAGCTTTGAAGAGCTGTTGAATTTCTCTACATCCTTACTAATATGCTCTAGTATAATCTTTTTCACTTTTTCTTCTATGTCTTCCCTAGTGCTCTTTGCTAGTTCGCTATTCACATTTCTTACCAAAAAAATAACCTATTCTTTGATGTTATAAAAAATTTTTATGTTTGCAATATCTTTTATAACTGGTAAACTACAGTAAAGTTTTCTACTGCCCTAGCTGGCTAGCGTTACGTGCTAAACAATTAACAATTCAAAAATGCTAGACGAAACAACAAAAAATTTGCTTATTGTAGAAGTAAATAAACTCTTACCCGAAAATAGCGAGAATAAGCTTATATTAGCTATGCGTTATATACTCCTTGCTCCTGCAAAACATATACGCTCCTTTTTAGTCGTAGCTTCATCGCGAGTGTTTAACGCGGAAGCTAAAAAAGTAATATCAGTTGCTGCAGCAATTGAATTTGTTCATGCTTACTCTCTAATTCACGATGATTTACCGTGCATGGACAACAGTGATACTCGCAGAAGCCAGCTAAGCTGCCATAAAAAATTTGATGAAGCAACAGCAGTGCTTGCCGGAGATGCACTACTTACTCTGGCTTTTGAGGTATTATCTTCGTTAAATGAGAAACGCTGTGAGATCATAAAAGTTCTTTCTCAGGCAATAGGAATTAGGGGAATGGTGGGAGGACAGGCTTTAGATATTAACAGTGAGCATATAGATTTTAGCCCCCAACCCCCTGTCATGCAAGTAGCGGACACTGGGATCCAGAAGGCTTTGCCTACAAGCATTTCGTGCAAAAAGCCATGCGATAGTGGAGCTGAACATGAAATGGATTCCAGTGTCAGCTACTTGCATGACACCCTTTCTACCTTAAAACTACAACATTCGTACGGCTGTATGTATGACGCTGGAATGACGTCGGGCCAAGCTGATAAAATAAAAGAAATTCATTTGATGAAAACCGCAAAACTATTTGCAGCTTCATGTGAAATAGGTGCTATAATAGGGGATGCTACAGACAAGCAACGTAAAGCGTTATATAACTATGGAATAAATCTAGGGCTTATCTTTCAAGCTAAGGATGATATTGAAGACTACGAACAAGATAAAACAAATAACCTAATGTCTGTGCTTGGTAAAGGTGAAGTAGAGGACTATATAGACGGCCTCTTTAAACAAGGCTTGGATAATTTGAGTGCGCTTTCAGGGGACACTAATTATTTATATGATTTATTGAACCAAGTAAAGAAAGATGGTTAGAAAAATTATATTACAAATGCTTATTTCCGTAGTAACGATTCTCACTTTAACTTCTACTTTTGTGTGTACTATTGTCTATATAAACAAAGGTAAACCGGAAAAAAAGGACAAGCTTTATGAGATAAATGCCACGCATGGTGGTTTGATACAGACGATAGCATATTACCTAGTGAAGCCAATACTTGAATCAGCGCTTGACCGCTATATTGAAAAGCATGGGCTGACAGAATATTTAGAAGAAATGACGCAGCAAAAAGAAGAAGATTCAATAAATTTTTATGAAATTACTGAAGGCAGTGGCAGCAAAGCTTTTTGTGGCCTGGAAGTCCTATTGCAAATATATAAAATTTCTAATAATAACTTAGCAACACTCCCTAGCAAAGTTTCTGATGTTACTTTGAAAATAGGTCAAGATAACCTAAAAGAAGTGAGTTTAGGGGTAATAGGTATGAAAGAAGGCGGAGAGCGTGTAGTTACTATTGCCAATGATAACAAAATGAATTTTAATTCTTATTACGTCAAACTGATCGAAATAAAGGATAAATATCCCGACTCAGTAAATAATCTGATGGTTTTTAATGACTTAATTAACAAGACTGGAAAACAAGTAAGGTGCGGTGATGAGATATCGGTTAAATATAGCGTAAAGGAGCATAATGGAGAATATATAGCCAAAGATCAAACAGTGCAATTTAGGGTTGGCGATAAAAAAATACCACTTGCTATAGAGCTTGGAGTTGCGGGAATGAGAGCTGGTAATAAAAGAACTATTCTTTCTCCGCCTGACCTTTTGACTATTACTGACGATATGTTAATAAAAGACATAGATTATGATGAAGAAAATATCTCAATAATTGACTTAAGCTTAGATGTTAAGCAAGAGGTCGCAGCACACCATTCTACTGTTGAAAAACAGCCTAAAGAATATAGCTGAAATTTTAGGTCTACTGGCTGACCTTCTGAACACTTTCTATACTACTTAAAGTAGGCTTTTCGTTTTTCCTAAAGTATAAACTTAGATAAATCAAGCTGCTTCGAAATTGACTCAAGTTTATCTTTTACATACTTGCTGTCTATAATGAATTTTTCGCTATTTTTCTCAGAAGCAATGAAACTTATCTCATCTAAAAGCTTCTCCATAACAGTGTGAAGCCTTCTTGCGCCTATATTTTCCACTTGCCTATTAACTGTAAACGCTATTTCAGCTATGGTTTTTATACCATCATCAGTGAACTCAAGTGTCACATTTTCTGTTTTCATTAAAGCTATGTACTGCTTTAACAAACTAGATTCTGGTTCCTTTAATATTCTTATTAAATCTTCTTGAGTAAGTGCCTTAAGTTCTACCCTGATCGGTAATCTGCCCTGCAATTCCGGTAAGAGGTCAGATGGTTTAGACTGATGAAAAGCACCAGATGCAATAAATAATATATAGTCTGTTTTTACATGGCCATACTTAGTTGTAACAGTTGTTCCTTCAAGTAATGGTAACAGATCGCGTTGCACTCCTTCTCTGTTTACTTCACCTTTTACTTCTGTACGCGCTGCAATTTTGTCTATTTCATCCAAAAACACTATACCGTCATTACTAACAAGATCAATAGCTTCTTTGATTATCTTATCTTCATCCATTAGCCCTTCACTTTCTTCATTAATTAATATTTCACGCGCTTCTTTTACCTTCACCGTAATAGTTTTTGTTTTTTTGCTCCCGTTAAACATCTTGCCCATTATTTCTGTTACATTCATCACACCAACTTGCCCACCTGGCATACCTGGTATATCGAAAGTAGGTAACATACTCTTGCTCTCTCTGACGTTAATAGAAACTTCTCCGTCCTCAAACTCTTTATTCCTCAACCTTTCTCTAAAAATTTTTTTACTCTCTTCGGTTGCATTTTCGCCTACCATAGAGTTTACTATTGTTTTCTCAGCTAAAATTAAAGCCTTTTTAGCTAAGGCTTTACGGGCTTTCTCTTTAACTAAAACTATTGCTGCATCAACTAAATCGCGTATTATCGAATCAACGTCACGTCCAACGTACCCTATTTCAGTAAACTTCGTTGCCTCAATTTTTATGAACGGTGCACCGGCAAGTTTTGCTAAGCGACGAGCTATTTCAGTTTTACCAACCCCTGTATGACCGATCATCAATATATTCTTAGGTATGATTTCATCACGCAATGGAAATGGAACCTGATTGCGACGCCAACGATTTCTGAGCGCAATAGCAACAGCACGCTTTGCATCATCCTGTCCGATTATGAATCTGTCCAATTCTTTAACTATCTTCTGTGGTGGCAGGTCATCTAACAAAACTTGAGTGCTGTCATTAACTTGAACATCGCTGTCATTTGAATCAAAACCACTCTTAGTATCTTTATACAGGTTATCTTTTTCATCGTAGGTGTCACTACTACAAGACCGCCCTTCTGAAAGGGTTATGGGCTGATTGGAAAAATTGGTGCATAAAGTTTTTTGCTTGGAAGACATATCACTCCTCTATCTTTTCAATAACTACATTATGATTTGTATAAACACATATATCGGCAGCTACCTTCATAGCCTTTTTCGCAATTTCCTCTATTGATATTCCTTTAATATCAATTAAAGCTCTTGCTGCAGATAGAGCAAAATTTCCCCCAGAGCCAATAGCGGCGATTCCATCTTCAGGTTCAAGAACATCACCTGTTCCCGTAATTACTAATGAAATAGATTTATCTGCAACGATCATCATAGCCTCTAATTTCCTCAGATATTTATCCATTCTCCAGTCTTTTGCAAGTTCAACACATGCTCTCATTAATTGCCCTGGGTGCTTATCAAGTTTAGATTCTAGTCTTTCAAAGAGAGTAAATGCATCAGCTGTTGCTCCAGCAAACCCAGCAATTACAGAATCACCAGAAAGACGCCTAACTTTTTTTGCTCCGGATTTTATAACAGTGTGGCCCAGTGAAACTTGTCCGTCACCTATTACTACTACACTTTTATCTTTTCTAATTGACAGTATAGTAGTGCCATACATTTTACTGTTGTCGTGTTGAATCATTTTTCTATCACTTTAAATAAGAATCCCATTATACTTTAATCTTTAGTCAAATTTGCTAAATATGTTTAATTATAGCTTATAATATAATACCTTCCTTATAACATTTAAAGTGTAGATGCAAAACATAATTCACCCAGATTTGGAAAAAAGTATAAATAATTGGTTTGAGGCAAAATTTAACGGCCTTACATTGCCATTTTATAGCTCTATAGATCTTAGAAACTCCAGCTACAAAATTGCCCCAGTGGACGCTAATTTATTTCCTGCGGGGTTCAATAACTTAAGTGAAGAATCAAGAACGATGGCAGCAAGATTGATAGAAAGCTACTTTAAAAGACATCAATACAAAAAGGTTCTTATAATACCGGAAAATTATACACGAAATAAAATGTATATAGAAAACGTATTTGCTATAGAGAGAATACTGCAACTGGCTGGTTTTGAAACTAAGATTGGCCTCTTTCATAATGAAACGTACAATTTAATAGAACCGTATGAAGCTATTGTGAAGGAAACCTCTCTATTAAAGACAACTTCAGGATTTGTGCCTGATGTTATTATACTGAACCGTGATATGACGAGCCACATTCCAGACACGCTAAAAGACGTAAAGCAAGATATAGTACCAAGCCCACTATACGGTTGGCATAGCAGGCAGAAATTTAAGTATTTTGAAATCTATCAAGAATTAGCGTCCGAGTTTTGTAGCGAATTTAAAATGGACCCATGGCTAATTTCTGTGCTTACAGAGAGCTGTGATGGAGTTGATTTTGATGATGATTCATCACTAGGAGCAGTAGCAACTAAAGTTGACCAAATATTATCTCTAGTGCAAAAAAAATATGAGGAATATGAAATAAAAACACAACCTTACGTTTTTATCAAAGCAAGCAATGGCACATATGGGATGGGCATTATAACAGCAACAAGTGGAGAGGAAATATTAAACCTCAACAAAAAAAAGCGTCATAAAATGAAAAAGATAAAAGAAGGAATAGCAATCAATAGTGTTATTATACAAGAAGGTGTACCAACCATTGACGTATTTAAAAGCAGTTCTGCAGAACCGCTAATATACCATATAGGAGATACTCCAACATGTTACTTATACCGATGTAATAGCAGGAAAGATGTATATTCCAGCTTAAACTCCATTGACTGCGAATTTTATGACGTTAGCAAAATAGTGGAAGAGAAACCTCTAGCACTTTGGAATATAGTTAGTAAATTAGCAGTGTTAGCATTAGCGGTAGAAATAAGGTCTTTTCACCTCTAACCCTTACATTCCCACAACGTTGCCATTGGGGAGACCATTACCATCATAATCGTGCCTAATATGATTAGCGCCATCAAGTTCAGTGGAAGGATCATCATTGATAGGTTGATTAAACAGTTTATCAAACTGAACTACCAAGAATACTGCACTATATATTATGCTGACTGTTACGCTTAAGTTGAAATTATAGATTATACCATTACCTAAGTTTATTGGTATAGTTGGAGTCTCTATCCTTCTTAATATGAAGTTTAATAAACCTAACGACAAAGTTAATGTGCTGATAATGAGGTCCTTCTTACACTCAGCAGACTTTTCAGGATCCTTATTATCTAGGTATTTTCTCCATGAATAATAGTAACTTATAGGTTCCGAAATAAACAGAAATAGGATCGTTGATGTTAAGCTAACATAACTTATTACATCTGCATTACCTCTAGCCAAAAAATGTATGACTTCCAGCATCATCAACGCTTCTATGGTGCTATTTGTAAGACTAGCCGATTTACCCAAAATTTTTGCTAATTCTTTTTTACCTTTAGGATCTTTATAATCTTTTACCAAATCCCGTAAGATAAATGCAGAATGGACAATGTATAGGGTAGATGTCGGAAATTTCACCCATCGGGCAACATTCTTTACAAAGGAGATATTGGATCTGTTATTGTCAATAAACTCACAGCAAAATTGCAGTGAAATCTTACACAATAGGGCTGTTAAACCTGTTGTGATGCAGATTACCTTCCTGAAATCATGATTATAAATATCATGCACCTTTTGTGCGGGCGTGTTGGATTCCTTTTTTGGCATAAAATAGTTAATAACTCCCTATTATTCTATCACATCAAATCCTAAAAGAAAAGCTCTATAAATCAGGACTTTAAGGGAGATTTATGCACAAATCGGCTAAGCATTTTATAAACAAAGAATCGGTACTGAGAGTTGGCACGCGAAAGTAATATCCATCCTTGATAATTGCTTTATATTCTATATCAAGTTCAACTAGAGTTTCTGAATGCTCAGAAACAAAAGATATAGGTGATAGAACTACAGGTACACCATCAGCTTTTGCGCGTAATAGCTCACTTTCAGTGCTTGGCTCTAGCCATTTTACAGGACCAATCTTACTCTGATAGCATATTGACCAATCTAAGTTATTGATAGCTAACTTTTCTACTATTAACTCTACGCTTCTTTCTACCTGTGAAGCGTAAGGGTCGCCCTTTTTAATGATACTAAGAGGTAAGCTATGGGCTGAAAATAGGACTCTTGGTTTACCGATTTTGCTAGCCAATTTATGGTACTTAGCTATCAGATTAGCGTGAGCTTCAATAAAATCTTGGTTATCATAATAACGGTGAATCATTTTTGTATTGCATTTTAGGCCATATCGTTTAGCATTTTTTTGCCAATTCTCGATGGATGACAGAGTTGTGGTAGTTGAATATTGAGGGTATAGTGGCAGCAGAATCACTTCATCAGGATCAAACTGTTTTACACTTTCAATAACTTCGTCAGCAAATGGACGCCAATAGCGCATGCAGATGAATACCTTGTGTACATGGTTTCTATCTTCGTTTAATTTTAGTTCTAAAGCATTAGCTTGCATTTTTGTATTCTCTAGAATTGGCGATTTACCTCCAATTTCCTCGTATATTTTTCGTGCAGTATTTTCTCGTTTCGCAGATATAAACTTTGCTAAAAGAAACCGAAAGGGATTCGGTAGATTGATTATTCTCCTGTCATAAAAAAGGTTGAATAAAAAAGGACGGACCGCATTTAGTGAATCAGGCCCGCCAAGATTAAATAAGATAACTGCCTTTTTCACCTACGCACTACTACAACAAGTTACTTTCGGGGTACCTATAAAATTAGCTACACACTCATCAAATTTAGTTATAGGCACTAAATTTCTCACATTTGCATACAATAAGTGGCCAAATCTCTGCATGTTACTCTGTGTGGATTCAAAACTTCTATCAAAAAACAGATCAACACAAAAACTTGGCACGGTTTCAAGAAGTTCAACAGCAGCTAAAGATAGCATTATACAACTTTGCAGGACCTTCAAAAGAACCTTTAGAGGGAAAAGTAAAACTTTAACGAAAAGAGAGGTGCTACTCGTTTCATTCAGTGGTTGCACTGAATTGGGCGAATTATACTCGATGTGTTTTCTATTTTGATCAAAAATAGGAAATTTTATAGTATCTTTCTTAAATTCCGCGTCTATTTCTTTTCTACTGTGGTTAGTGATTTTTTCCATTAACTTCTCACGCAGATGAAAAGTTCTGACAATAAAACATGTGGCAATCATTAAGGCAGCACATAAAAGTGCGCATTGCATGAGGCTCATACTGCCTAGCATAGCTGGCAGTGCAAAACAAACAAGCGGTGCTATGATTGTCATTTCAAGAAATGGAATAGTGTTTCTTTTCATTGCAAAGGCAGCACCTTCTTTTAATTTTGTATTATGATGTGAACTATATTCCAAATAACTTAAAAATGCCAGACTAAAAGTCAAGAACCCTTTTGTTCCACACAAAAGCGATGACTTAAAGTTACTTACTAATTTTTTAGTAGTAGATTCAGCTTGTTTAGTAGTGTTATTTTTACAACATTTACCCATACAATACCTCCTTGATGATTTGTCCTTAATTATAGATAAAAAATCACTTCTATGAAATTAAAATTTGTAATAAAATAAATCTATAAATGTACTATTCTATATAAGGAAATAATATGGCAATTGAGAAGACACTTTCAATCTTAAAACCTGATGCAGTAAAAAATAATATTACAGGCAATATAAATTCCTACATCGAACAATCTGGGCTGAAAATCACAGCACAAAAAATGATGTTACTAACAAAAAAACAAGCAGAGCTGTTTTATGAAATTCATAAAGATAGGCCTTTTTTTGGGGAATTAGTAGAGTTTATGACCTCTGGTTCTGTGGTAGTTCAAGTTTTAGTTGGTGAAAATGCAGTAAGTAAATACAGAAAAATCATGGGAGCTACCGATCCAAAGCAGGCAGATAAAGGCACAATCAGGGGTGATTTTGCTGATAATATTAGTGAAAATAGAGTTCACGGCTCAGATAGTCTAGAAAATGCTCGTAAGGAGATAGCTTTCTTTTTTGCTGAATGTGAGTTGGTGTAGTCAACTCAGATTGGCGTCATCCAAGTAGCTGACAACATAGAAACGAAAAAACTTCCTTGACAAACCTCGCCAGCCCCCTTATCATGAAACTGAGGCTATTGTATTTGCTTTCGCCAATCTGCAGATTAAAAGGTAGGGGTTACTTAATGTATCGGCGTCTTGTGTTCAATTTTTTGCAGTATATAGATACTGTATGTCTTTACAAAACTTCATCTACATCTAGATTTTTATC
>NZ_JAPQLG010000063.1:0-3906 GCF_028982005.1 Wolbachia endosymbiont of Drosophila bocki
CATAGATATACCTCTTTCTTAACTATGCTTATCTTACCTCATATTTTCGAGATCCTTAACAGGTTCTTAGCATAAAGCACCAGCTCCTCTTTTGTTAAAGTGTAGAAGCTATCTTCCCAATGTTGTTTTAGCAATTCCAAGTTTCTACCTAAACTTTTTCCTGGCTGGTGACCTATACTTATTAAATCATCGCCAGATAAAGGAAATTTTGGAATATTGAATGTGTTAGCAAATGAAATGTATTCATCAACATTTTCTCCAGACTCAACACCACAAATTTTCACTAAATCACAATATAATTCTCTACCAAATAAAGATATGTATTTTTTTTGCTCTTTTTCTGAGAGTTCTGTTTTGATATCGTTGGATAGTAAAAATAGCAGCTTTTTCTTTTGCTTGTTTGAAAGACGTAGAAACATGATTATATATTCTCCAAGACTTAGCCTGTCATTTTTTTTAGTAGTCCTAAGGAGTAACGCTAATTTTACTAGCGCATCAGTGCCGAAAAGAAGTGACGAAGACAGAATTTCGCATTTTACTTCTTTTGGGATAATCTTTTGCAAAACATCAGATTCTTGCATGCTCTTAAGTGTTGGAAAAGGATCATTGCACTTCAGCAATTTAAGTATTTCATCTCTTATTCTCTCTCCAGAGAGGTTTTGGATCATATGCGAATGCTTTTTGCATACGTTTAGTATTTCATCACTCAAATCTCCGACACATATTTTTGCATGAAAACGAAATGCTCTTAAAATACGTAGATAGTCTTCTTTAATTCTATCTTCAGCGTTGCCTATAAAGTTTAACCTTCGCGCTTTTAAGTCCTCTATACCACAAAAGTAGTCATATATATGGCCACGCTTATCTGCGTATAGAGCGTTAAATGTAAAGTCACGCCTTGAAGCATCAGCTTGCCAATTATTAGTAAATTCTACTTTTGCATGCCTACCATCACATTTTACATCATGCCTTAGTGTCGTAATTTCAAAAGACCTCTGATTTAGAACCGCAGTGATAGTTCCATGTTTTAAGCCAGTTGGAATAGTTTTTATATTACGGAGTTTTAGCGCTTTAATCGTTTGATTGGGAAGCAAATTAGTAGCTAAATCGATGTCGTGGACATCACGCTGCAAAATTGAGTCTCTCACACACCCGCCGACAAGCCTAGCCTCACCACCAAATCCCTCTATGGCATCAATAATCAAACTAGTCTCATGGCCAATTTGCATTTAGGTTAGTACGCACTGCAAGTTCATATTATATGAAATGCTTGCAAAAGCCCTATATAAAAATATACAGAGCTATGAAGATTTATTTTACACTTCCAATTGTGATATTTGTTGTTGATGAAATGTTTTTTCTGTTCTTGATTCCTCCATACTACACCTTGGTGAGCTTGAAGGGTTTTGCTTCTCAGAGCGCTCTATGCGCTGCTTTATATCACTAACGCACTGCCCTACAACATCACCAATTTTTCCATCAGCATTTTCTGCCAATAACTTATCAAATCCCTTTTCAACCTCTGCCCTCTCAGGGATATCCTTTGAAAGGTTACAATATTCTAAGATCTCGTCTAGCTGCAGTTTTTTTGCTAATAGGAAATCTTCTTGTTCTTGCTGCTGTCTTATTAATTCTTGAGTTACAATTTCAGCTCTAGAGTAATGATTCCCTCCAAGATATATTGTTTCTCGCTCTTTACTACCCCATAGCTCATCATTTAATTTATAACTTTCACGATTAAATACCTGATTTAACTGATCATCATTATTTATCATTTGTGGATCTGGCTCAAACTTTTGTTGCTTCTCTCTACCACTAACTTCACAATGGACATTAATTTCAATATTAGCTAAAGAAGCTAATATCTGAACTTCTTCAACGAAAGGAAAATAACTTTTACTTTCTATTGCTTCTAGATAGGCTTTATAGAGAACTTCATCGTTAAAAAATGAATCTTTTATAACTTTAGGGTCATATGTATCACCATACTCCTTTTCACTGAAGTTAGGATTCAATATTAATGCACAAGACTCAAGATCTTCTGTGATATCATCATATAACCTCTCCTTATTTTCTTCTTTAAGCAAGTTTTCAACACTGAGCAAAGTTTTTTGGTCTCTCGGAGAGTCGATATTACGCTCATTACGCTCATTAATAGCTCTTTCTATTACTGGATATATTACTTTTCTGAAGTCACCATCATCACGAAAGTTTTTTACAATTTCTTCTTTTAATTCCCGAGTCTTACTGTCAGCTTCCTCGATTTTCTTATTTGTTCGTTCAGCTAATCCTTTCATTTTCTTGGACTTACCGGTTAAATCTCTTGGTGTGTTTAAAAACGCATCAAAAACCTTTTCTAGCTGAGCTCTTAAAGGATCTGGCATACTTACATCATCTAAAGATGTAAATTGACTTAAAAATTTGTGCCATTCCATTCTCATATCTTGCGCTCTTTCAGCTCTATATGGATCAGAATTACCTTTTTTCTCTCCAAACACAGCATGGAAAAAGCAATTGCCATCACCTGTAGTATTATATTTAACTACTTGGCTATTAGTTGGCAATTTCCGTTTCCTAGATTCAGTCATAATTTTTACCTTAATTTAAGCTATATATTACTATACCAACAAAACTGTCAATAAGCAACTAATTAAGTATAGCAGAAATTTTTAAATTATGCAATAGTTATAATTTTACATAGCAGATATGAGCTTTAACTGCGGTATAGTTGGGTTACCAAATATAGGAAAATCAACCTTATTTAATGCACTTACAGAGTCAAGTGCAGCCGAAGCTGCGAACTATCCTTTCTGCACAATCGAGCCAAATATAGGCAAGATTTCGATAAAAGATCAACGTTTGAAACAAATCGCAGCAATTGCAGGCTCAGAGAAGGTAATCTACAACCAATTAGAAGTTGTAGATATTGCAGGTCTGGTAAAGGGTGCGAGTAAAGGCGAAGGGCTCGGCAATAAATTTTTAAGCCATATCAGAGAAGTTGATGCCATCGTTCATCTGCTCAGGTGCTTTACGGATGACGATATCAGCCATATACACAGTAAAATAGATCCAATATCAGATGCTGAAGTGGTAGAAATGGAATTAATCCTAGCTGATATTGATAGCATAGAAAAAAGGCTTCCTCAATTGGAAAAGAAAGCAAAGCAAGGTGATAAAGAGCTAAAGAGACAACTTGAATTAATGCAAGAGGTATTAGCTACTTTAAAATTAGGTAAACCTGCAAGAAGTTTGGAGAATATCAATGAAGATGAGATGAAGTTGCTTCAATTGCTGACAACAAAGCCCGTTATGTACGTTTGCAATGTTGAAGATACAAATGTTATAACTGGCAATGAATTATCTAAAAAGGTAGAGAGAATGGCAGAGGAAAATAAAAGCAAATTTTATTGCATTTCAGCAAAACTCGAAGCAGATATTGCAAATCTTGATAGTGAAGAGGAAAAACAGAGTTTTTTATCAGAATTTGGCTTACAAGAATCAGGCCTTGATGGAGTAGCGCGTATTATGTATGAAGTGCTGAGTATGATAACTTTCTTTACTGTGGGCCCCAAAGAAGCACGGGCATGGCCAGTAAAAATAGGGTCAACAGCCGATAAAGCAGCAGGTGTAATCCACACTGATTTTGAGAAAGGCTTTATAAAAGCAGAGACAATAAGCTTTGCAGACTACATAAGGTATGGAAGTGAATCAGCTTGCAAAGACGCAGGAAAAATTCGCTTTGAAGGCAGAGATTACATCGTGCAAGATGGTGATATAATGCACTTTAGGTTTAATGTGTAGTTTATTATGCAGCCACTTATTTAAAGTTAAGTTTTCTGGATCCCAGTGGGCTTTGTTGCATCGCTCTTCGGATAGTAGGTAACGTACAATAAATTCATGAAGCTA
>NZ_JAPQLG010000064.1:0-2392 GCF_028982005.1 Wolbachia endosymbiont of Drosophila bocki
TTGTTCATGTAAAACTCAACACAATGGATTCTCTGAAAAGTTTTCGAGTATATTGCATTTTTAATTTGTAGAATAAGGTTTTTTCCTTTTTGCATGTTTCACCTAAAAAAGACACATTTTAAACTTTTTTGTTGCAATAAAATAGAAACAAAAGTGCTGTTTCTTGCACTCTTTGGATAATTTAATGATAAAAAATTTAGAGAGAAATTTTATACACAATCTCTGACATTTTTCCTTAAGTTGACGCCATTGTGTGAACGGTTACGGTTTCCCGTCTTCACCATGCTATATAGAAAAAAGTCTGGATTCCAATTTGCATGACAATATGGAGTATCTGCTTCTTTCATCCCAGTGGGATCTTTTATTCCATTTTATCAACAGTTTGTTTTGCAGTATCAAACAATTTTAATCCTATAATCCCGAATGTAACTAAAATAAAGCATATTACTTCGAATAAATTAACTGGTTCATCAAATAGGTAAACTCCAAGTATCGAAGCTCCTATAGCGCCCACTCCAGTCCAAATTGCATAGCATACTCCGATAGGTATAGAACGTGTAGCGAGCGAAAGTAAATATGTACTAAGAGCCATGGAGAATATGCTAATTATTGATGGTACGAGATGAGTAAATCCACAACTATGCTTAAGTGCTATGACCCAGAACACTTCAATTAGTGACGATAAGAGTAAATATATCCAATTCATGCATAAACTTTAGGTTTAAATAGAGAGCTTGAGCCCTATGGTTCCTATTACAATTAAAACGATACATAAAACTTGAGATAAATTAATATTCTCTGTGAAAGTGGTTGCACCAATTATAGTTATTCCAATTGTGCATATTCCAGAGGAAACTGCATAGCATACTCTAATAGGTAGAGAGCATGCTGCAAGAGATAAAAAATAAATGCTAATGATCATAATTACCAATGTTGCAATCGAAGGCACAACTTTAGTAAAACTGTTACTAAACTTTAGTGTTACAGCCCACAGCATCTCTAGGATACTAGACAGCAACAAATATAACCAGCACATTTTCGTAACACTTCAATCTTGTATTGTAACAGAAATTGTTAGTTAAAACTATACTAAAGTGCAATAGATCTCTCTTTCGAAATTGCTTTAATGTTAAACTTAAAATAACATCCTAAAAAACTTTTCTACGAAATTCAATTCCTGCACGTCATTTGCTGCATAAAGTGGTGTAGTTTGTTGCTCAATACCTGGTATTTCTACAAAAACTTTGCCCACTTCTTGACCTTTTTTAATTGGTGCAGGTATCATATCTTTATATTCAATACGCACCTTAATTCGGTCATGCAATTTGCGGTTGTAAGTTATGGTAACATCGTTTGCAACTGTAATAGGCACTTTTTTATCTTTTCCATAGAGAGCATTTACTTCCTCAACTACGCTATCCTTAGCGAATATTTTCTTGGTGTTAAAATGATTTAAGGAATATTGTATCAGTCTTTTTGCTTCTTCTATTCGCTCTTTCTCAGTGTTTAAGCCATTTACGACAGCAAAAATTCTCCTATCGTTTCGTTTTGCAGATGCTACAATGCCGTAACCACCAGCATTTGTATAACCGGTTTTTAAGCCATCAACCCCAATATCGTGAAAAAGTAGAAGATTTTTATTCTTTTGTACAATTTCATTATATGTCAAATATTGTTCGGAAAATAAATCATAATATTCAGGAAAATCAGTGAAAATCCTTTTTGCCAGCATTACCAAGTCTTTTGCGTTCATAAAATGATCTTCATCTGGCCACCCGCTTGAGTTGACAAAATGACTGTCATTCAGATTCAAATTTTGTGCAACTTCATTCATTTCAGCCACAAAATTCTCTTCTGATCCTGCAATGCCCTCGGCTAGTGTTATGCAGGCATCATTGCCTGAGACTATTGTAATTCCTTCAAGTAATTCCCTTACTGTAACGGATTGACCTTCTTTCAAAAACATAGAAGAGCCTTTTCTTTCCCACGCTTTTCTGCTTACTCGAAATTTATCCTCCATGTGTATTATTCCAGCTTTTAGATAATCGAAGGCTATATATAAAGTCATTAGCTTGCTCATTGAAGATGGGGCCATTTTTTCGTCAGAATTATGGTCAAAAATGAACGAGTCTGAAGCTAAATCTAAGACTACTGCTTGCTTTGCTTTGGTTCTAAACTGGTATGAGTATGAAGAAAAAGGAAGTATAAAAACTAATAGCAAAATTACCAATCTGCTTAACATATTTATAATTTTAAATTTACAGTGTACTAATTAATAGTATAATTTTACAGGGGCATTTCAATAGATCTCTTGCATAAAAATTCCTTGACAAACCTCGCCAGCCCCCTTATCATGAAACTGAAGCTATTTATTTATCTTCTCTGTACAGAT
>NZ_JAPQLG010000065.1:0-1649 GCF_028982005.1 Wolbachia endosymbiont of Drosophila bocki
GATGAGGTCAACTCTCATAGAGAGAGGATTTTTTTATTTTCTCATTCTTCTCATTTTCCTCTCTAACAATTTTTTTTCCATTTAATATGTCCTTTATTTCATCTCCTGTTAAAGTTTCAAACTCCAGTAGATTTTCGGCAATGAGATCTAAGCCTTTCTTATGCTTGGTCAAAATGTCTTTTGCTTTTTCATAGCAAGAAGACACAACTTTCTTTACTTCTTCATCTATAAGTTTTAACGTATCTTCAGAAATTATCTCAGAACCATGTATGGTTCGTTCGCGATTGTGATAGATCGGGCCTATTTTGTCACTCATTCCCCATTTTGTTACCATAGCGCGTGATAAATCAGATGCTTGTTTTATATCCGAAGATGCACCGCTTGTGACTTTATCGTAGCCAAAAATTAGCTCCTCTGCCACTCTTCCACCCATAGCAACAGTAATATCTGCTATCATCTTTTCTCTTGTGAGGGACACTCTATCTGTTTCTGGTAGTCTCATAACTAAACCGAGTGCTCTACCGCGTGGAATAATTGTTGCCTTGTGTATAGGATCAGAAGCAGGCATATTAACAGCAATTATCGCATGACCAGCTTCATGGTATGCAGTCAGTCTCTTTTCCTCTTCTGTCATAATTAGGGATCGTCTTTCTACGCCCATCATCACTTTATCACGTGCATATTCAAAATCGTCCATGGTAACAATCTTCTTGTTTCTTCTTGCAGCAATAAGTGCAGATTCGTTCACTAAATTTGCTAAATCAGCTCCAGAAAAGCCTGGTGTTCCTCTTGCAACCGTTTTCACGTTTACATCTGGTGCTATTGATATTTTCTTTATATGAGTATTTAATATCTTTTCACGCCCATTTATATCGGGTAAAGAAATAGTAATCTGTCGGTCAAAACGACCAGGTCTAAGCAGTGCTGGATCTAAGACATCCGGACGGTTAGTCGCAGCAATTATTATTACACCTTCATTAGACTCAAAGCCATCCATCTCAACTAATAACTGATTTAATGTTTGCTCTCTTTCGTCGTTGCCGCCACCAAGACCAATACCACGATGCCTACCCACCGCATCTATTTCATCTATAAAAATTATACAAGGAGCATTTTTCTTGCCTTGATCAAACATATCACGAACACGACTTGCACCAACACCCACAAACATTTCAACAAAATCAGATCCAGAAATACTAAAGAATGGCACATTAGCTTCTCCTGCAATTGCACGAGCAAGTAAAGTTTTACCAGTTCCAGGAGAGCCAATCAAAAGGCACCCTTTTGGTATTTTTCCACCTAATATTTGAAATTTTTGCCTTTGTTTAAGAAAATCAACGATCTCTACTAGCTCTTCTTTTGCTTCATCAATTCCGGCAACATCATCAAATGTTACTTTTTTTCCACTAGCCATGAGTCTAGCCCTTGACTTGCCAAAGCTTATAGTTCTGTTGCCCCCCGCTTGTGTTTGTTTAAGAAAGAATAGCAAGAAGCCAATAAAGATAAATGTTGGGACCCATGAGATAAGTAATCCACCAATTACGTTCATGGCAGAATCTTCAGTTGAAAAGGAGAATCTCACTTTTCTATCATGTAAATTTTTTATTAGGTCGCTATATATGACACCGCTTGAATTGAAACTTGAACCG
>NZ_JAPQLG010000066.1:0-1733 GCF_028982005.1 Wolbachia endosymbiont of Drosophila bocki
ATAGCTTCATGAATTTATTGTACGTTACCTACTATCCGAAGAGCGATGCAACAAAGCCATCCCAGTGTCACGCACTGGGATGACAGAGGGGGGTGGGATGACAGAAGATGATGGAGTGACAGGGAGTAATACAAAAAGTTTCGTCATCCCCATTGAATCGGTTTTAAAATCGATGTTCAAAGTTGAAATTTCCCTAGAAGATGCGGGGAAAATCAGAAAAGGTCAGGAAGTTGTATTAAATAACTTGCGTAATTTAAAGAATCATGATATTTGTTGTGCGGTGGTGGGTAGTGTACCTATTGCAATCTGCAGTTTTATTTGTGGTTGTGTGAAGCCTATTCGTGTTTTTAGTATTTAAAATGAGGTTTAGATGTCGATAACATCCGAAAAGAAAAAGAGTTTGATAAATATATATGCAATTAAAGAAGATGATACAGGCTCATCTTTTGTACAATGTGCAATTTTGACCGAGAGGATCAGTAACTTAACTGAGCATTTTAAAGTGCACAAGCATGACCGTCACTCTAAGCGTGGTTTACTTGTATTGATAGGTAGAAGACGCAAGCACTTAAATTATATAAAGCGTAAATTTGGTAATGAAGCCTATCAGGAATTAATAGAGAAGTTAGGCATTAGAAAATAATCGAGGAATTTAATATGTTTAAAATTATAAAAAAATCTATAGAGTGGGGTGGTCGTGCCTTATCTTTAGAAACAGGAAAAATAGCACGCCAAGCTCATGGTTCAGTAGTTGTAAATTACGGTGATACTTCTGTTTTAGTAACTGTTGTACGTAAAAAGAAGGAAGAAAGCGTTGATTTCCTACCTTTAAATGTGCAGTTTATCGCAAAAAGCTATG
This sequence comes from Wolbachia endosymbiont of Drosophila bocki, assembly GCF_028982005.1. Classification (NCBI taxonomy): domain Bacteria; kingdom Pseudomonadati; phylum Pseudomonadota; class Alphaproteobacteria; order Rickettsiales; family Anaplasmataceae; genus Wolbachia; species Wolbachia endosymbiont of Drosophila bocki. The sequence goes on from NZ_JAPQLG010000066.1 coordinate 860, forward strand.
CCATGGGTAAGATCCCTGGCGGGTTTTTTAAAAGAGAAGGCAAGCCATCTGATAGAGAAACTTTAATCTCAAGAGTAATAGATAGAAGTATAAGACCACTATTCCCAGAAGGATTTCATGATGAAATTAGTGTGGTGTGCAATCTATTAACCTATGATACAGTCAATCCTCCTGAAGTGCCAGCATTGATTGGTGCTGTTGCAGCTCTTGCAATTTCTGGTGTTCCCTTTCACTTTACTATAGCTGGAGTGATGGTTGGTTGTGATGAAAATAATAACTATATACTCAACCCTTCTGTTCAAGAGATGAAAGCAAGCAGCTTGGATCTGTTTTTGTCTGGTGATGAAAATTCAATTTTAATGGTTGAATCAGAAGTGAAAGAGCTCTCTGAAGAAAATGTTTTTAATGCAATAAAATTTGGCCATGAACACCTTAAGCCTGTCATTAAGCTCATAAAAGAGTTTGCTGATACAATTGGCAATAAACCTGAGAGCTTTGCCCCTATTGATGCATCAGATATAACACAAGAGCTCGAAAAATACGGTAAAGATTTTGAAAAAGCATATTCGCAAACAGTAAAACAAGAGCGAGTTCAAGCTCTAGAAGCGATCAGAGAGAATATATTGAATACTCTTAAAGAAACTGGAAAAGACGAAAAGTTAATTACGTATGCAGTAAAAAACTTTGAAAGATCCTTAGTACGTGAAATAATTAGGAAGAAAAGTGTAAGGATAGACGGTCGTAAGCATGATGAGATACGTCAGATAGAAGTTGAAGTTGATATTCTGTCCAAAGCTCACGGTTCTGCACTATTTACAAGAGGCAATACTCAGGCACTGGTTGTTACTGCTCTTGGCACCACTCAAGATGAGCA
>NZ_JAPQLG010000067.1:0-3662 GCF_028982005.1 Wolbachia endosymbiont of Drosophila bocki
TTAAATTGTTCTTTACTTATATCGCTTGGATAGCTTTTTTGCATAGATATACCTCTTTCTTAACTATGCTCATTTTACCTCATATTTTCGAGATCCTTAACAGGTTCTAATATGTCATTGCTGTAGGCTGCATTTAGTAATATAATCTCATATTAAATAAGACTTTACTTAAGTTTATGCTAGATTCTCCGCTAATTTTGACAGCCATTCTTATATTTTTTATTTTTACGTTGTCATTCTTTTTCATAAGAAAGATATTTGGATCAACAAACAAGAAGATAATAAAATCCTTTAGGAAAATTGTTCAGCAAATAAATGCATTAGAAACAGAAATGCAGAGCTTATCTGATGAGGAGCTTGCTGGTAAAACTGAAGAATTCAATCGAGAATTGAAAAATGGGAAAACGTTAAATGATCTTCTCGTACCTGCATTTGCAGTTGTGCGTGAAGCCTCTCGAAGGTTTCTTAACATGAGGCACTTTGATGTTCAACTGATTGGTGGAATGGTGCTCCACAATGGCATGATATCAGAAATGAAAACAGGAGAGGGAAAGACACTCGTTGCAACTTTAGCAGCATATCTAAATTCCTTAGAAGGGAAAGGCGTGCACGTCGTAACTGTTAACGATTATCTTGCAAAACGAGACACAGAGTGGATGAGCAAATTATATAATTCTCTTGGGGTTTCTGTTGCGTTTATTACGAATAACTTGACAGACGAAGAGAGGAAAGAGGCTTACAGTGCAGATATCGTGTATTCCACAAATAACGAGCTTGCCTTTGATTACCTGCGAGATAATATGAAATTTTCTCAAGAAGACATGGTTCAGAGAGGCTTTCACTACGGAATAGTTGATGAAGTGGACTCAATACTCATTGATGAAGCTCGCACTCCGCTTATTATTTCTGGCCCTGTTGAGGAAAACAATCAGATATATAAGCATATCAATAAAATAGTAACCAAATTAGTTGACTATGATTATGAAGTAGATGAAAAAGGTAGAACGGTATTCTTGACTGAAGATGGTATTTCACGAGTGGAGGAACTACTGAGGTCATACAATCTCATTCCTGAAAATTCCTCGCTCTATGATACTGACAGCATGATAATGACTCATTATATAGACCAAGCATTACGTGCACATAAGCTGTTTACTGCTGATAAAGATTATATAGTAAAGGATGGCAAGGTAGTGATTATTGATGAATTTACTGGGCGTATGATGGAGGGCAGGAGATATTCCGATGGTCTTCATCAGGCACTTGAAGCGAAGGAGAATCTTGAAATTCAGCATGAAAACCAAACTTTAGCATCGGTTACATTTCAGAATTACTTTCGTATGTACAATAAACTCTCCGGAATGACTGGAACAGCAGCAACAGAGGCAGAAGAGTTTCGTGATATATACAGATTAAATGTAGTAAAAATTCCAACCAATGTACCTGTAAAAAGAGTTGATATTGATGATGAAATTTACGGTACAGAAAAGGAAAAATTTAATGCTGTGTTGAAGTTTATAGAAGAATGCCACAAACACCTTCAACCGGTCCTTGTTGGCACGGTGAGCATCGAAAACTCTGAGAAGCTTTCTGCGCTTTTGCAAAGCCATTCTCTTAAGCATTCAGTATTGAATGCTCGTTATCATGAACAAGAGGCGTACATAATAGCGCAAGCTGGGGTGCCAGGTAGTGTCACTATAGCAACTAACATGGCAGGGCGTGGAACTGATATTCAGCTTGGTGGAAATGCTGAAATGATCGCAAAGGTAGAGCTCAAGAAAATAAAAAATGCTGATGAAAGAGAAAAAAAATATCAAGAAATAATTGAAAGAGTAAAAAAAGATAAGGAAATTGCTATAAAAGCTGGTGGTTTATGTGTGGTTGGAACCGAAAGACATGAAAGCAGGAGAATAGATGATCAATTACGCGGCCGTTCTGGTCGTCAGGGGGATCCTGGACTTTCTAAGTTCTTTTTATCGCTCGAAGATGACCTAATGAGAATATTTGGTTCTGATAGAATGAGAAGCTTTTTACAAAAAGTAGGGTTAAAGAATAACGAAGCTATTCATCATCCATGGATCAATAAGGCACTCGAGAAAGCGCAAAAGAAAGTTGAAGCTAGAAACTATGACGTGCGGAAATCTCTACTTAAGTTTGATGACGTAATCAATAACCAACGTAAAGTTATTTTTAAGCAGAGAAACAATATCTTAGGCAACGAAATTAATGATTTGTTTGAAGTGTATAGCGAAGTAAATGAGAGCGTAGTAGAAGGTATAATCCAAAGTGGCTATTATGAGGATTATATTGAAGATATAGTCAAAGAATTCCATACAAGGTATGGAATAACGCTTGATAAAGAAGACTTGGCAAAGTTTTTGAATAAACAAGAAGCTTTGAATTATGTAAATGATAAGATACAAGAATTTTTTACTGAGAAAGAAAAATATTTCAACAGTCAGCACACTACAGATTTGTGGAATACGATCGTGAAGCAAATGATGATAATGACACTTGATCATTTATGGAGGGAACACCTTTCAGTTCTAGAGAGCCTAAGACAAAGCATAAGCTTACGTGCTATGGGGCAGAAAGATCCACTGAATGAATTTAAACGCGAAGCTTTCTTGATGTTTGAGTCGATGCTTGAAAAATGGAAGGAACTCACCATTCATCGCCTAGCGCACTTTAAGTTGGCAGACAACCAAGAGATAGGCAATAGATTACATTCTGCTAGAAATAGCAGACTTCCCAAAGTCTCAAGAAACGACAAGTGCCCTTGTAATTCTGGAAAGAAGTACAAACACTGCCACGGCGCGGTTACTGTGGTGAATTAATAATTATGGTTGTACAGTTTGTTTATTTCCATCAACATTACTGCAGCTAACCTCACTTAGCTTACTGTTTAATGAATACTCTGATGACTTATATGTAACTCCATAGGTAATACTACCAACTGTCAGTGCAGATGCTACAGTAATTCCAATTATTGCTAGTGCAGGTAATGCAGTGGCATAGGCAAGTACTAGTGGAACTACAACAGCAGATATAACACCAACAGTAATTCCTGCTGTTATAGCTTTAGGTCTATGAATAAATGATGGATCTGCACCATAATTTAGTAGAAGTTTTGCTACTTTTGGATGTTGATAATTTAGTCTTGGATATTCACCGTGAGTGTAATAAACAGCATAATATGAAGGAGTCCTTCCGTCTTTATCTTGTACATCAACACCTGCCCCTCCTTTTAATAGAGCCTCTGCTATTTGTGTATACCCGTTCTCAGCAGTATAATGCAAAGGAGTTTTTCCATCTTTGCCTTGTAGATTAACATCTGCTCCTTTTTCTAGCAAAACTTCTACTACTTGTGTGTGCCCATGTCTGGCAGCATAATGCAAAGGAGTTCTTCCTTTTTTATCTTGCGCATTAACATCTGTCCTTCCTTCTTTTAGTAGGATTTCCACCATTTGTACATATCCACACTCAGCAGTATGATGCAAAGGAGTAAATCCAAATCCATTTTGTACATTAGTAGCTCCTGCCCTTAACAGAAGCCTTACCATTTCTATCTTATTCCCAAGGTGAACAGCATAATCTAAGAACCTGTTTAAAATCTTCGTAATAGGAGAGAAATGAAGGAAAGGACAATCATTTGCAAGCTG
>NZ_JAPQLG010000068.1:0-3261 GCF_028982005.1 Wolbachia endosymbiont of Drosophila bocki
AGCTAAATCGCTCTTAATCAAGCGTTTTAGAATAAAAAAAACGCCGATATTTTAGTACATAGTAAATAGCCAACCACCATGGGGCTTCTTTTGCCTTTTTTTTCATTTGGTAAATTTCTTAAACATTTATAGTTGCAATTTAAGAGCCCGTAAAGGGTGTCATTCCAGTGCCCCTGTGATGTATTCCAGTGCTTGACACTGGAATACAGTTTTCCATATAATCTCATCGAAAATGTTGTAACCACTTTCCATGCTAGTTTGCTTGTTCACAAGCAAACTCTTCTGGATCCCAGTGTCTGGGCACTGGGATGACAAGAGAAGGTACTAGCCTGACACCCTGACAACCGTCATCCCGCTGCTTGTTAGCGGGATCTATGCTAATGCCCTTTTATTCTTTCAATTATGTTATTTCCATTTAAATCTGTCTGTTCCGCAACTTCAGTGAATACAGTTGAATACTCCCTAAAACTGATTGTCATAACTTTACCCTACTTTGAATAATATTTTGATCATTACATATTGTAACAAAAAAAAGTCAACTCATTTCTTCTAACGGCTCTATATTAAAGATAGAAAGTCCAGAAGCAATGACGTGTGCTAAGGCTTGGACAAGTTGCAGCGGTGAGATCTTTCTTATATTTTTAATTGTGTAATCTTCTGTGTCTGTAAATGTTTTTTCTATACCCCACTGCAGTAATAAGTACTTTACGTTCTGAATGATTTATGATGTAAATTATACGGTAGTTGCTAACCCTTATCCTATATTGCCCTCTAAAGCTATGACATAAAGGCTTTCCTAGATTAAAAGGATCAACTGTCAGGCGTTTCTTTATGGCCTCCTGAACCATTAATTTAATCTTTGCCGGAAGAGCTGGAATTTCTTTTTCAATAACATTTTTTAAGAATTTTATAGTGTAAGTTTTATTTCCAGATGTTTTCATCATCCTCTACTTCTTCTTCACCTTCAGAGAGGCGATCGTCAGCTATTTTGGATAGCTCTACATCTTCTTCGAACTCTTCTTCCACTAAATCTACTAAAACCTCAGGAATAGTTTTATTTTGAGTCTCTGCCATTTCCGTAAGATACTGAGCCAATTTACTGTCAAAACTTACATTAACATTGAGCTTTTTTTGACTGTGAGCCATATATTAACCAGAAAATACTACCACGAACTATAACATTTTTACTTAATTTTGTCAACTTCTCTATTCGTTGAAAAAACAATCTTGCATAAAAAAATCAACTCATCTCTTCCAAAGGCTCTATATTGAAGATAGAAAGTCCAGAAGCGATGACGTGTGCTAAGGCCTGCACGAGAAACATTCTTGCAGCGGTGAGGTTTAAGTTGTCTTCCAGTATGAAACGCATGTTTAAATCACTCTTGCCATACCCCCATAAAACGTGAAACGCTTCTGCAACTTCAAGTAAGTAGAAAGTAATTCTGTGTGGCTCACAAAGCCTTGCTGCAATTTCTACTACATCTGGCCACTTTGCTAAGGTTTTTATGAGGAAGAGCTCTCCACCTGTCCTTAAAAGTGAAGGATCTGCTGTTGGGAGCTCTTTTGGAGCATTACGCATTAACGAATGAGCACGAGCATGCGCATATTGCACGTAAAAAATAGGGTTGTCTTTTGACTGTTCTTTAACTTTAGCAAAATCAAAGTCCAAGACCATATCATTCTTGCGTGTTAGCATTATAAAACGAGTTACGTCCCTACCAACTTCTTCCACTACATCTCTTGCTGTTAGGAAGTTTCCTGATCTTTTGGACATCTTAACAGGTTTGCCGTTCTCGAAAAAATTCACAATATTATGCAGTTTTACCTCTATTTTTGCTTGATCATCACTGAGCGCAGAGACGACTGCTTTGAGTCTTTTGACATAACCGCCGTGGTCACTACCAAGCTCTACGATCATATTGTTAAAACCACGCGATATCTTATCAAAATGGTAAGCGATATCCGAGGCAAAATAAGTCCAATTGCCGTCCTCTTTCTTCAATGCACGGTCAACGTCATCACCAAATTTTGTAGAGCGAAATAGCATCTCTTTTCTGGAAGTCCAATTTTCGCTTTCTTTGCCTTTTGGTTTCTCCAGGTACCCTTCATACACTAGACCCTTGTCAGACAATATCTTTATACTCTCTTCAATTTTGCCACTTTTTTGTAGCTCATACTCTGAAGTAAAAACATCATGATTTACTCCAAGTAAGTTCATGTCTTCCTTTATAATTTCTAAGATAGAACTTAAAGTATAGTCTCTAATCACTTGATTATCTTGCTTTTCTAGAAGCTCTGCGCCATATTTTTTGGCCAGCCCCTCCCCTATCGGTTTTAAATATTCACCTGGGTATAAACCTTTTTCAACACTAATTTTTTCTCCCAGAGCTTCTTTATATCGCAAATACACTGACCGAATTAGCGTATCTATCTGTGCTCCAGCATCATTAATATAGTATTCCTTAGTAACTTTATAACCAACTTTTTTCAATAAATTTGCCAGAACGTCACCAAATACTGCCCCTCTTGCATGACCAATATGCAGTGGACCAGTTGGATTTGCAGATACAAATTCAACATTGATGGCCTGATTGTTCCCTATATATAGGGTGCCAAACTCTGTTTTTAGCTCATTTATTTGTTTTAAAATTCCATGCCACACTTCTATTTTTAAGTGCATGTTGATGAAACCAGAGCCTGCTATTTCCACTTTTGCAACTTCATCAAAAAGTTCAAATTCTTTGGCTAAAACCTCTGCAATTTCAATAGGATTCTTCTTTTCATGCTTTGCAAGCACCATAGCAACATTTGTGTAAATGTCTCCATGGACTCTATTGCTTGGAGGCTCTATGATAAAGTTTGCTGCACTTGTGCTTATAACACCCCTTTGTTTCAACTCATTCAATTTACTAAAGATTAGAGAGGAAATCTGCTTAAAAATGTTCATTCACTATATTGCTATAAAATCTATAGCAGTATAGTGAATAAGTGGGACTAGTTGAAGGTTTATCTTAACTATTTTATCTTCCTGGATCAGAGTTTATATTAAGTCGTTGCCGTAACCATGGTAAGAGAAAGCCATACCTTCGCTGTAACCATCATTACCAGCATCAGGCTCTTCAACATCATCAGTTACCACCTGATCTTCAGTTGTGATTTTATCCTTGATCGTCTCGTCTACACCCTCATCACTATAAGAACCTGTTAAGGATCTCGAAAATATGAGGTAAAATAAGCATAGTTAAGAAAGAGGTATATCTA
>NZ_JAPQLG010000069.1:0-1659 GCF_028982005.1 Wolbachia endosymbiont of Drosophila bocki
GGATTTTACAAAAACTCAAAGCGTGAAGTGGCTAGTATCATAAATGACATTTTTAATTTGAACATAAGTGCTGGCAGCATATCAAATCTTACTATTGCCCACAAATATAAATGTACTTATAAATAAAGTATTACAATATTAAAGTTTGCAAATGTTGAGGGTATAAAAATGGCAAACGAGAGTAATGAATGGGCTAAAAATGAATTTGGAGATGCTGTACTTGGAGATAAAAGATTAACTGACCGATTAGTAAAGATTGCTGATAGTTTGATAAGTTTACCTGAAAGCTCAATTAATGAGGCATGCGGAAGTTGGTCAGAAGCAAAAGCAGCATAACGTTTTTTTCAAAATGAGAACGTAAAAGAAGTCGATATTCTAGCTTCACACATTGATAAAACAGTTGAAAGAACAAAAGCTCATAAAAGAATTCTTGTGATTCAAGATACAACTTATATTTCATACTCAAGCCATAAGCGGATTGGGAACTATTGCTGGAAAAGGAGCAGTAATGCATACAGCCCTTGCTGTTAGTACGGAAGCTGGGAATACTGGATCAAAAGATTTACTCGAGGCAACTCATTTCTGAAGAAGAAAAAAGACTAAAGAGCCATCGTAACAACGTTCATATTGAGGATAAAGAAAGTATGAAATGGCTAGAAAGTTTAAAGAAAACAAATAATATTATAGATCTGGCCCAAACCGAAGCTATAACTGTATGTGACAGAGAAGCAGATATGCATGATTTTTTGAACTTGCACATAATCTTAACTCAGCAATTTTAGTAAGAGCTCGCCACAACAGAAATGTAAATAAAAAATTCATGCATACCAGGAACAAGCAAAAATTATGGTCATTTATCCAAGGCCTCCCTTGCGCTGGAAAAGTAGAAGTTGAAATCCCTGCTAGAGATAACAAGCAAAAAAGGGCAGCGTTTTTAGAAATTAGATTTGGAAAATTTATCACATGAAGGCCATATAAAATGTAAAGAAGGTCACATAAAATATAAACCGACAGAGTCTACAACTTCACGCAATTCATGTTGTTGAAAAAAACTCTCCTCCCGAAGCAAGTCCTCTAGAGTGGATGCTTTTTTCCGGTCAGTACTTTTGAAGAAGCTGTTGAAAAAGTTAGTTGGTATTGTTTGAGATGGAAAATAGAGATATTGCATAAGATTTTAAAATCTGGTCTCAAAATTGAGGAATGTAGACTTGGAACAGCAGAAAGATTAATGAGGTATTTAACAGTCATGAGCATTATTGCTTGGAGAATTTTCTTTATTACATCAATTGCAAGAACTAACCCAACATTACCATGTACTGCCTTATTAGCTGAGGAAGAATGGAAAGTTTTATATGTTAAAATACACAGGAAACCATGTCCAAATATAGCCCCTACCATAAAAGAAGCCGTTTCGTGAACTTGGAGGTCATTTAGCAAGAAAAAGCGACCCAAAACCAGGACCAATTACTCTTTGGAAAGGGTGGAGACGTCTCTTTGATCTAGCAGAAGGATGGAGACTTGCTCATGAACCTCATATTTGTGGGTAATAGTAAGGTTTCTAAGAACCTGTTTAAAATCTTCGTAATAGCAGAGAAATGAAGGAAAGGACAATCATTTGCAAGCTGGTGTTGAGTTTACGTTCGCAATTTTTCCACAATC
>NZ_JAPQLG010000070.1:0-7924 GCF_028982005.1 Wolbachia endosymbiont of Drosophila bocki
TGACACCCATTTGTTCCTATAGTTGTCTTTTCTCGTCTACCTTATTTTGCCACTCTGCTGAACAGATACAATTTACAACCACCCCCCTACCCTTTTTAGTTGTTCAGCAAATATAGAGAGGCTAAAGGGAGTGGCATTACTTAAATAATTAGATGAAAAATTAGGTGGATCATTCTGAAATTCTTGCATTTTTGTCTATAATTTTGTTAAATAATTTCCCTTTTGGTCATATCGAACCAAATTTTTTTTCATACCACTTTAATTGCTGACAATAGCCTTATTAGTTTTTGTCATAATGTGATCAAACACTCCCAATAACCTCTTTAATAGGTTTGGAGTTAGCGAAGAGATAAGATCAACAGATACGTTATTGTTTTTGTCATCACCACTTGCTTTATAGTCTATTGAAACGATTCCCCTACTTTTCCCACCAGTAAGAAGTTTTCCAATTATAGGAATTTTTAACAAAGATTTATTAATTGAATATGCTGGTATTACTTGCCCTGCAACCTGGAATTTATAATTTCTAATATCGAGCTTACCACCAGTGCTAATACCTAACTCCGCCCCTTCAAGCCAAGATTCTTCAATTTCAATAGTGCCATCTTTGTATGAAAAAGGTGCATTACATTTGTAAAAGTATACACCTTCATTTTTTATGGCATTTACAATGCCAGGCAATGAAGACATCGACAATAAAGTAGTAAGTAGTGGAGCATCTTTGATGTAGAAATTGCTAATGGATAACGTACCATAATGTTCTCCACTTTCTCTCTGAGGAGAGAGATAAAAAGACAATTTGCCGTTTTTAATTGATTTACTAATGCCTAAGGAACGCAAAAGCATACCTGAATTATCCGCATATATTTCGAGCCCTATTCCACTGTATTCTGCTAGTATGTTGCTGCTATCTTCCAGAAACTGCCCTGTAAATTGACTTCCATTGCAATTACCTTTAGTACAGGTTACATTCAGCTTAGCATTTTTGATAACGATGCCTTCTTTCATAATTACATTGTCAACATTCATACTAATCTCTATATCTTTATTTAATCCATTACTGTTTTTGCCAAGCAAGCCTAAAATATCACTTAAGTTAATTTCCTCACCATAAATAGTTATGGCATTTTTCTCCTTACCTGATTCAATTTCTATACTAAAATCATTATCAGGCAATTTAAAGCTACTAGAATTTAAATATAAATTTCCATTTTCTACTCTTCCGCTGAATTTTATATCTAGATCATTTCCTACAATGTCTAATTTATCTACTAACAATTCACCTGCTCCTTTTAACCTTGTAGAAAACAAAATTTTATTGTGATCTTCAAAGCGATTTTTCCACCCTAAGTAGCTTGAATGTGATTCAAATTCTGATAAATCTATATCACCATTAACATACCCCGTCTTATCTTGATTTATCACTGACTCTAAATTTGCACTGACATAGCCACTATCAAAATTAAATATTTGAGCAGGTAAATCTCCGGTCAAATTCCAGGCGAAACTTTCATTCCTATTGCTACTTTTCAGGTCAAATAATAGCTGTGTTTTATTCACCATACCACTACCATTTAAATCTATAAAGTCACTGCCAAAACTAAGCTTAACATCATATTTACCAAGACTTGCATTATAGACGGCCAAATTGTCAATTTCGGAATGAAAATTGGCCGAAAAATCTACTTTTTTGTCATCAGCATTTAGATTAAAAATGCGAAAATTAAATACGGATTTTGCCATTCCACTTACTTTATCCCTTTCAACCTTCACCACATCATCCAGCTTAAATTTTATAGGCTCATATAAACCATAAGCATCACTTACAGCTTGGCCATTAATGGTTAGAACTGAATTTTCCTTATTGAGAGATTTCATTGCAATATCACCACCATTAACAGTGAAATTCTGAAACTTAGCGCTATTTACAGTAATTTCAAGATCGTTATTCTTGATGATCAAATCACCCTTTAATTCCTTTACTTGCTCAAAATCTTCATCAAATTTTACGCTACCGTTTTCTATATCAGCAACAATTACAATGTCTGACAGATCGTCATCAACCAAATTGTTAATTTTGCCATTGAAACTTACAATGGTATTTAAAACATCCCCTTCGATATTATCACAATACCAGCTTTTAAATTTACTATTTACTACACTATCTGGTATATAGGTACATAAATCCTTTGCAGCAAACTTACTAATATTAATTCTAAGCAAAGCATGACTTGTACTAAAGTTCATTTTGCCTATTAAAGAGAGATACGTGTCATTTAACTTAAAATGGAAGTTTTTTACACTAATAATTCCATTACTATATGTTAAATTTATATTTACATTAGTTAAGGCCAAATTTTTGTTCAAATAATTTTCTGTATTTAATACGTATATATTTCCATCTACAATTTCATCCTTTTTATTAATTTTCACTGAGAAGCTTCCTTTGAATCCTATATTTTTGTCCAAATTGTAGCTTTTAACTAATGTAGAAAACTTGCTCAATAGTCCCAATTTTAGATCATAAAATGTCCCGTACACATTTAGCAAATTGTTGCGATTTTTTATCGTAATTGATAAATCATCCAAAAATCCCTTTCCATCTTTTGTATTCACATGAATATCTAAAACATTAAAATCTTCCCCCTTCCCTATATATAATTTATCAATAAAAAATTCATCTTCTGTGCTTTTATCAATAGCGATGTTAGTAAATTCAATTTTTGAATCCGCATTTAAGTCAAAAAAAAATTCCCTTATTGTTTTTAATAGATTTTTTGCACTGCTTTCTGTCATCTTGAAATTCTTCCCTGTCATCCCAGTATCTTTTTTTCCTGTCATCCCAGTGCTTGACACTGGGATCCAGGTTTCTTTTTTTCTAGATTCCAGCGTCACGCGCTGGAATGACACCGAAGGAAGGCGGTTATTACTTAAATAATGATTATCCAAAAGGTCTAATGAGTTTTGCGGATTAACATTAGTTTCTTCTCTCTTGATATATACATGCACATTATCAGCTGAAACCTGAGAGAGATTTGTGCTAGCTTTAAATAAGGAACTTAACTTAAAATGTACAAAAAGCCCAGGAACTTTTATAGTAAAATTAGGATTTGCTATTGCCAAATCTGTAATGACTAAATACGGATCTTTACTACCTTTCTGCCAAACAACTGAGGTATTCTCCATATTAACGCTTGAGCCAACAAATATCTTTGATATTTTATGTTTAACATAAAAATCAATATAATTAATATTGATTTCTAAAGGACTCTCACCCTTAAAAAAGACAAATAAGCAGAATACAAACAATAGAACTATGGAAAGTGATATAGTGATTTTTTTAAGCATCGATTATTGCTTTTCTTGCTAAACTATCAGCCTCCTCATTATACTTATCGCCACTGTGTGCTTTAACCCACTTCCAATTAATTTCGTGCTGTGAAGCAACGTTGTCTAGCTCTTTCCACAATTCCATATTTTTTACTGATTTTTTATTACTTGTTTTCCAGCCATTCATTTTCCACTTATTTATCCACTCTGTTATGCCATGTTTAACATAAAGACTATCCATATATAAATTAATATTACAAGAAAATTTCAATACTTTCAGCCCATTGATCACCGCTGTTAACTCCATTTTATTGTTTGTGGTATTTTCTTCTCTACCATAAATGTCTTTTCTGTAATCTTGAAATAATATGATAGCTGCCCATCCTCCCGCTCCAGGATTACCAGAACACGCCCCATCCGTATATATTGTCACTTCTTTTTTACTCATCTTTGTTTATATCGGTTAACAAAGTATATAGTTGCTTTTATGAAAGCACAATTTCTAAAGGTAGTTTAAGCTGCACCTTTAAATTTTATTATAGAAACAAAAAAAAGTGTGACAACGAGCATTACCAAAAGGAAAAGGAAAAAATAGTTTTTATGTTTCTGCCGTTCTTTCATAACTAAAATAAATCAATAGAACAAAAAATAATACTGGCAAATAGGGAAAATAGATAAGAAATTGAGTAAGAAAACATTTGTTTCTGTGAGTTGTGGTTCTTGAATCTGAGAATTGATATAGCGTACCAAATAAAGATGCAACCTGCAAAAATTGCCATGCTTAGATAAAGTAAAGCCTTTTTCAAGAATAGAGCTGGAAGCAAGCTAGTTAGCACCAGCAAGACACTATAAATTAATATATATTTTCTTGTTTTTTCCGGACCATAAACAATATTGAACATTGGAATCGATGCCTTCGCATAGTCTTCAGACTTATTTAAAGATAGGGCCCAAAAGTGTGGCGGAGTCCACATAAAAATTACTAAAAATAAAATGAAACTTTCCCAACTGACAGAATTAGTTACAGCTGCCCAGCCAATCATTGGAGGAAAAGCACCTGCTGCACCACCGACAACGATATTCTGCGGAGTACGCCTTTTTAGCCAAATTGTATATACGAAAACGTAAAATAATATGCTAACTGCAAGCAAAGCAGCAGAAATATAATTTACTGCTATTGCCATGATAAATACTGACAATATTCCAAGAGTTATACCAAATTCAAGCGCGCTTTCTGCAGAAACTCTACCTGAAGGTATAGGGCGGTTTTTTGTCCTTTCCATGAGCAGATCTATGTCTTTGTCATACCACATATTTATAGCACCTGCAGATCCTGAGCCAAGAGCAACACATATAAGAGATATTAGTGCTAGAAAAGGGTGCATACTACCTGGTGCAGTAACCATACCAGCAACTGCAGTAAATACCACAAGATACATTATCCTTGGCTTCAGCAAACGCCAAAAATCCAGTATTGTCGATTCAACATTTAGCAAAACACTTGTGTACATTCTATTTTACCACTGGTGGTTTTTCGAAAGTATGAAAAGGCGGTGGTGAAGATACCGTCCATTCCAAGGTGTCACCTCCCCAAGGATTATCTCCAGCTTTCTTGCCCCATTTAAAGAGATGTATAACTATAAACACAAAAAACATAACTGAAACAAAGGACATATACGAACCAATTGAGGATATATAATTCCAAGGGATAAACGCATCAGGATAATCAGGTATACGCCTTGGCATACCAGCTAATCCTAAGAAATGTTGAGGTAAAAAAGTGATATTGGTGCTAATAAAAGTAAGCCAAAAGTGGATTTGACCTAAGCGCTCATTATATTGTTTACCCGACATTTTACCAATCCAATAATAAAAGCCAGCAAAAGCTCCAAATAATGCAGCAAGTGACATGACATAATGGAAGTGAGCAACAACATAATAGGTGTCGTGCAGGAGCTTATCTATTCCACCATGAGAAAGAATTATTCCCGTTATGCCACCGCCAACAAACATAAAAATAAAACCTAGCGCAAATAGCATAGGGGTCTTAAACTCAATTGCTCCACCCCACATAGTTGCAATCCAGCTAAAGACTTTTACACCAGTTATAACACCGATAAAAATTGTGGTAGTGCTAAAAAATGCAGCAGCGTCAGCACTAAGCCCAACAGTGAACATATGATGAGCCCAAACCATAAAGCCAAATACTGCTATACCTATCATTGCATAAACCATCCCTATGTAACCAAATACAGGTCTGTGAGAAAAAGTTGATACAACCTGACTTATGATGCCAAATGCAGGAAAAATAATTACGTAAACTTCTGGATGACCAAAAAACCAAAATAGATGTTGAAATAACACAGGATCGCCACCACCGGCAGGATCAAAAAAGGAAGTGCCAATATTGCGATCAGTAAGAAGCATAGTTATAGCACCGGCAAGCACTGGTAAAGCAACAATCAACATAAATGCTGTTAGCAAGACAGACCAAACAAACAGTGGCATCTTAGTTAATGACATGCCTTTTGCGCGCATGTTAAATATAGTAACTATAAAGTTGATCGCCCCAACAATTGACGACATACCAGCAACATGAAGTGCAAGTATAGCAAGGTCAACTCCTGCACTTGGATGGGACATTACCTGTGATAAAGGTGGATATAAAGTCCAACCTGTACCTGGACCTTCACCAATAAACACTGAGAGAATGAGCAAAATAAAAGATGACACTAATAACCAAAAACTTAAATTATTCATACGAGGAAATGCCATATCTGGTGCGCCAATCATGAGAGGTACAAACCAATTACCAAATCCTCCCATTAAGGCTGGCATTATCATAAAAAACACCATTATCAACGCATGCCCTGTAACCATTACGTTATATAATTGATAATTATTGTTAAGTATATTAATGTGCATTAGCTGAGTGCGAATAATCACCGATAATAATCCACCAATAACCCCAGCTAATATGGAAAAAATAATGTACAGTGTCCCTATGTCTTTATGATTAGTGGAAAACAACCAACGCTTTATGCCCTTTGGTACATCACTCATATCTATACTCCAAATTTAACTCACTAATTTTCTATTTTCAATCCACTTATTAAAATCTTCTTTGCTTACTGCTTCAACAACAATTGGCATAAATCCATGGCCTTGACCACACAATTCGTAGCACTGCCCGTAATAAACACCAGGCTTTTTGATATTAAACCACGCCTCATTCAGCCTACCTGGTATCGCATCAATTTTTACACCAAAAGCCGGTACTCCCCAGCTGTGTATCACATCTCCTGCTGTAACTTGTAAACGAACGTTAGCATTAACGGGTAAAATGATGTTGTTATTAACAGAGAATAGCTTTAAATCTCCTTCGATAAAGTCTTCTTTTCCCTTAATATAACTATCAAATGACACACCTTGATATTCTGGATATTGGTAGCTCCAATACCATTGATGGCCAATAACTTTTAGTGTTATGTCAGCTTTCGGTATTTCTTCCTGTAGCTTCAGTAATTTAGCGTTTTCAAAGGCTAATATTCCAACAATGATAGTTGGTATAACAAACCAAATAATTTCTAAAGGAACACTATGGGCAGTTTTACTTATGTTTGTTACTTTGCTTTTACGAAAGCGAAACGCTATATAAGCAAGCAGCGCCCACACAAAAAGCATTATTGTAACCATCACAAGCATCACAAACGAATGTGACCTAACTACAGCCTCCATTACTTCAGTTGCAGGAGCAGGAAATCCAAATTGCCAGGAAGTAGGAGCAGAGGCAACAGATATATTTGAGTAAAATATTATCAATAGTGCAAATAACTCCACCATATCTTTTGTTTGTTTGCTATAAAACTAAGTGATATACTGTATAATAGTATATATAAACTTACTATGCAAATAGAGATTAGTGATGGTTAATAATTTTTTAGCATTCAACAAGTATAATAGTACAATACTAATTTGAGGAAAAAAGCATTTACATAAATCTATTGTAAGTAAAAATATTATAATATTTTAAATTAAGTATTTGCTTTAAGTAAATTCTATAATAAGTTTAATAGTGTCTGTTACTGCTAATAACCCTCTAGCCTCACACCTAAAAGCAGTAACAGACACTATTAAACTTTATGATAAGTTTATGATTTGCAAGATCAAAATCTTGCAAGTGTCTTTATTTCATTATACATTGCAGTTTGTTAATTAACTTTTAATGCCTATGGTGGCATTTACAGCTTGGACCAAAGGTTTATGTATTATAGAAAATAATTATAAAAAAAACACACTATTTGTATACCATACAAACTTTTTTTATTCTGCATAGCTGAGTTACTAGATTCTGTAAACGAAATCTTTAGAGAAGCCAAATGGGCAAAGTTTCATGAAGGTCTTTGGCATCTCTTAGCATAGATCCCGCTAACACGTAGCGGGATGACGATTGTCAGGCTAGCTGTCATCCCAGTGTCAAGCACTGGGATGACAAGGTATAAACCTTATCGTCATGCCGCCACAAACCGTCATACCTACCCCTACAACAACATTGCAAGCATTGATTTTTCTCCATATGAAAAGAGTCTGGAAG
>NZ_JAPQLG010000071.1:0-2562 GCF_028982005.1 Wolbachia endosymbiont of Drosophila bocki
TTGCCTCAATATGATCTCATCCCTGAAGGGCTTGGTGGTGATGTTATGATTGTGCCAGTATCAGCAAAAAAGAAAACTAATTTAGATAAACTAGAAGAGACGATTTTGTTAATCGCTGAATTAATGAAGCTAGAAGCAATAGAAGATTGTCGAGCACTTGGATGGGTAATAGAATCCAAAATAGATAAAGCGAAAGGAATATCAGCCACATTGATAGTTGAGGAAGGAACGTTAAAGGTTGGTGATATATTGGTAGTTGGTACAACATACAGCAAAGTACGTAGTATGGTTAATCACCCCGGTCAAAGAGAAAAAGCAGCACTACCCTCCGCTCCAATTGAAATTACTGGTCTAAATGGTGTGCCAAATGCTGGAGATAAATTTGTTGTTGTAAATTCTGAAAAGCAGGCGCGTGAAATTGTTGAATACAGGCTAGAGTTAATCAGGAAAAAGAAAGAAGATTTGGGCGACAATAATTTAGATATATTCAGTCGTAATAACAGCGAAACAGAAGAACTATCTGTAGTTTTAAAGTGCGATGTAACTGGTTCTATTGAAGCAATATCAAGTTCAATTGATAAACTCGGTAAAGACCAAGTGAAATTAAATATCCTACACAAAGCAGTAGGAGGGATAACAGATTCAGATGTGCTGCTTGCAGAAGCATCAAGTGCAGTAATTTTAGCTTTTAATGTAAAAGTGGATTCAAAAATAAGGGACTTGGCAAAACAAAAAGGTGTAGAAATACATACTTATAACATAATATACGAGCTCATTGACGACATGAGAATGTATTTAACTAAAATGTTAAAGCCTGTTACACGAGAGGTTCGTGTTGGCTTTGCATCTGTGAGGCAGATATTTAATGTATCTAAAGCTGGTAATATCATTGGATGTTATGTAAGTGATGGAGTCATAAAAAAAGATTCTTTAATTAAGGTAGTGCGTGGTGGCAAATTGGTGCATGAAGGAAAGTTAAAAGCACTACGTAGATTTAAAGATGATGTTAAAGAAGTAGGTGTAAACTTTGAATGCGGAGTATCACTAGAGGGTAATGTCGATATTAAAGTTGGAGATATTTTGGAAGCTTATCAATTAGTGCAAGAAGAAAGGGTGTTATAGTAGCTGGATATGAAAAAGGAAATTAGAAACCTAAGGATAGCATCGGTATTGCATAGAGCAATATCAAGAATTCTAATGGAAGGTAAGGTGTTCAATAAAAATGTAGCGGTATCTGACGTAAAATTAAGTAAAGATTTGAAAAAAGCAGATGTATATATTGTGTTATCTTCATTGAATATTCAAGTAGCTGACTACTTAGATCCAGAAAAAAGACGCACTGGAGATCCTTCTGAGAATAATTGTGATATTAATACTGTTGTTAATGAAATGAACCAATCTGCATGGTCAATACGTAAATCTATATTGTGTTATGTTGATTTGCGATTTATACCTGAACTAGTTTTCAAGCCTGACTTAGCGTTCGATAATTTTGTTAATGTAAGCAAAATATTACATAATCACACTTAATTAATGCATTTCAATCGTTACTTTTCATTAATGAGGTTGCACAGTTTAACGGGTTTGTGGCTTGTGCTATTTCCCAGTTTGAGCGGTATTCTTTTAGCCTCAACTTCTCTATCGTATCAGGTTCTTTTTCTCCTTGTTTTGTTTACTATGGGTGCATTTTTAATGAGACCCGCAGGGTGCATAATCAATGATATCTTCGATAGAAAAATAGATGCGCACGTTGAACGAACAAAATATAGGCCACTTGCAAGTGGTGCATTAAACATAAAGCAGGCTTTAGCTTTACTTTCACTGCTACTGTCTATTGCCCTGGTAATCTTATTATTAACTAATAAAACTACACTTATACTTGGAATAATCTCAATGTGTATGATAGCTACTTACCCTTTATTAAAGCGGTATGTTTGGTGGCCACAATTGTTCTTAGGGTTTACCTTCAATATGGGATCGCTCATGGGCTCAGCAGCAATAACAAACCAGATCAGTACAGAATCCTTGCTGTTTTATATAGGATGCGTCTTTTGGACACTTAGCTATGACACCATATACGCCCATCAAGATAAAAAAGATGATGAAAAACTCGGGATGAAATCTACCGCATTATATTTTGGTGATACAACAAAATCTTGGTTGAAAAGATTTTATTTAATATCTCTTATGACGTGGCTATATGCTGGTATCTTATCATCATTAAATAACATTTTTTATATTGCTCTACTTGCTGTAGGGTTCATATTTCACCGCCAATACAAAAATTTCAATCCTGACGATCCCAGTCAATGCATGTCCATATTCAAAAATAATTCCTACGTAGGGTTGCTGCTCTTTTTCGGCATTCTTTTAGATAGAATTATCACCTAGGTCTCAAGAGTTTCGGCTCTAATGAAATCAATAGACTCAGGTAGCCCGCAGAAACAAAAAAACTTGCTTGACAAACTCCGCCAGCCCTCTTATCATGGTAGTGAAGCTATTTATTTATCTTCTCTGTACAGATTAAATGACAAAAAAACTCACGTATCTGGCGTCTCATGT
>NZ_JAPQLG010000072.1:0-4027 GCF_028982005.1 Wolbachia endosymbiont of Drosophila bocki
CCAGCTTGCAAATGATTGTCCTTTCCTTCATTTCTCTCCTATTACGAAGATTTTAAACAGGTTCTCAGAACTTCTAGTAACATGCACCTTGTGGTAAGAAAAAATCAATATATTCACGATAAATTTACCTCATATCTGTGTTTTATATGTGGAAATTGGAATGGAAATTTATGTAGGCAAAGAAAAAAGAATAGCAAATGTGGTGACTCAACACTGGAATGACATAAAAGGATCAGACAGAGATTGGCCAGAAAGGCATGAAATAGACACTGCAGAAATAATGGAATCATGGCAGCATTGTTTTGTCATTGAAGTCAAGGATCAAGGTTATATTTGTGAAAATGCAGGAGAAAAGGCTGTTGAATTCTATGGTTTTGAGAAAAAGACGCGCATTGATAATAAGTATGCAATTGATGCACCATTTTTGCGACTATATAAAATAGATGCAGTTATTGATAAACTTGATACTGTAATAGAGAGTAAATGCCCGATCAATGAAGAGGAAGAAAGTGAAAGTGTTAAAATGAGGCAAGTATTGTTGCCACTTGGGAATAAAGAAGGTATAACACACATATTGGGCGTAATTACTTTTAAACTCCTTTAATATACAATTTTAATTTGATTCTTTAATAAAATTATTTATACTAATGCTTAATTACTATTAAAGAACTCAATAGTAGTGCTTGTAAATTTATTTGGAATATGAAGAAAATAAAATTAAAAACCAAATCTTCTGTGAAAAAGCGCTTTCACCTTACAGCTAAGGGTAAAGTTATTTCTACTCAGTCAGGCAAAAGGCATGGCATGGTAAAGAGAAGTAAATCTAATATTCGTAATCAGCGCGGTACAACGATTCTTGGTAAATCTGACTCGCGTATAGTTAAGCTTCATATGCCTTACGGTATTTAACAAAATGGAGGTAAAATAAAATGGCTCGGGTAAAACGTGGAGTCACTACTCACGCTCGTCATAAAAAAATATTGAAACTAGCAAAGGGTTATAGAGGGCGCGCAAAAAGTTGTTATAGAATTGCATTACAAAGAGTTGAAAAAGCACTGCAATATGCTTATAGAGACAGAAGAACCCGTAAACGTGATTTCCGTAGCTTATGGATAATGCGTATTAATGCAGCAGCAAGAGAGCATGGGCTTACTTATGGTAGGTTTATGCGTGGTCTTACACTTGCCGGCATTGATTTAAATAGAAAAATTCTTGCTGAGATGGCAGTTAATTATAAGGATGATTTTGCCAAATTAGTAGAAACTGTAAGTGGTAAATTAGCGGAGAATTCTTAAAGCAAAAACACCATGAGAATTATTTTCATGGGATCACCAGGATTTGCTGTTAATTCTCTGGGCTTGTTACTGAAATCAAAGAGCGAAGTGGTGACAGTATACACCAAGGCTCCAAAACCTTCGGGGCGTGGACAGAAGCCAATGAAATCTCCAGTACATGTTATCGCTGAAGAAAGTAACATAGAGGTATGTACTCCTATCTCTCTAAAGTTCTCGGCAGAGCAAGAAAAATTTAGAAATTTCAAGCCAGACGTTGCGGTTGTTGCCGCGTATGGATTGATACTTCCAAGAGAAATTTTGAATATTCCAGAATATGGTTGTATTAATATTCATCCTTCATTACTACCAAGGTGGCGTGGTGCAGCCCCGATACAGCACACAATTTTAGCAGGAGATCAAGAAACCGGGGTTAGCATTATGCAATTGGATGAAGGATTAGATTCCGGCCCTATTTTAAAACAGGAAAAATTTCTTATCGAAAAGAACGATAATTACAAGACATTGCATGATAAATTATCTAAGCTAGGCAGTGATTTACTGCTGAAAGTGCTAAACGAAATTGAAAAACAGCTTCCCTTAAAACAGAACGATAACAATGCATGTTACGCTGACAAAGTGGAAGACTATAAAATTTATGCAAGTGATGCCTGTGAAGTTGCTTATAGAAAGGTTAAAGCGTTTTACCCAAAAGCATTCATTAAGATAGAAAATAAACGTATCAGGATACTTGATGCTGACTTTGAAGCTCTCGCTTCAGAACAAGGTAAGATTGTTAACGATAATATGCACATAAGTTTAAAAGGTGGCACTTTAATTCCTAAAGTTGTACAAATGGAAGGGAGAAATCCTTGCAGTATTGAAGATTTTATTCGTGGCTTGAAATCAAGCATGGTAAAAAAATTTATAGAATAGACTACTTTGAAGGGAAGGTTAGGAGGGCTAAAGCAACTTCTACAATTTGGTATTCCGCTGCTTGTTAGCGGAATCTACAACAAGATACCGCGTTTTGGTGTACGAACATTGCAATTTGCAGGCAATTTGAGTAGTAGATGGTGTCATTCCAGTCTGGAATCCAATTTCTATTGTACAGCACCTGGTGTGCTCATTTAAAGTGAAGTTTTCTGGATCCCAGTGTCTGGGCACTGGGATGACATCTTTCTTGGTCTCTTGTATCACAATGTTCGTACAGTTGTGGATACCGTGGCGGTATGACGTGGTAGCTATATATAGACAAATTCCTTTTTCTTAGATATAATTTTAAGAAACTTTCCATATAAAAATGAAAATAAAAAGAGCTTTAATATCAGTATACGATAAAACGAATATAATTGATCTTGCATCGTTTTTAATGCAGCAACAAATAGAAATTCTTTCAACGGGAAATACTTATAAAACGCTATCTAGTGCAGGAATAAAAACACAAGAGGTTTCAGATTACACACAATTTCCAGAGATACTGGGTGGTAGAGTAAAAACTTTACACCCTAAAATTCATGGAGGAATACTTTGCAATAGAGAAAAACACAAAACGGAAATACAAAATCTAGGTATTGAGCCAATAGACCTGCTTATAACTAATCTATACCCATTTTGGGAGACAGTAAGTAGCGGCTCAAATGAAGAGCAAATTATAGAACAAATTGATATCGGCGGAGTGGCGTTAATTAGAGCTGCAGCAAAAAACTTTCGTTTTACTTCAGTTATTTCTAGCATTCAAGACTACGAAGCACTAAAAGCTAAGATGATAAAAAATAACAATGAAACAACATTGGAATATAGAAAATATTTAGCAACCAAAGCATTTGCTCTCACTGCACACTACGATTCTAATATTCACAGTTGGTTTTTATCCCAGAGTAAAAATAATGAGTTGCCAGAGTTTTTCGCACTATATGGGCATAAAGCACAAGAATTAAGGTATGGTGAAAACCCTCATCAAAAAGCTGCATTTTATAGCAATCAATTCACCAAATATCCGCTGGAAAAAATACATGGAAAAGAGTTGAGTTATAATAATATAGTAGATATAGAGTCCGCACTTAACATAACTTCTGAATTCGAAGAGCCTGCAGCAGTGATAATAAAGCACAATAACCCATGTGGCGCTGCTGTTAGTAATAATGCTTTGGAGGCATATGAAAAGGCTCTATCATGTGATGAAGTAAGCAGTTTTGGTGGCATAGTTGCCTTAAATCGGGAGATAGATTTAAAGCTAGCAGAAAAATTAAACGAGATATTTTTGGAAGTAGTGATAGCACCATCGGTAAACAATGAGGCACTAAAAATTTTACAAAGAAAGAAAAATTTAAGAGTGATTATTCATAAATCTTTCCAACAAAATGTGAAATACCAAATTAAAAATGTTGTTGGTGGGTTTTTGGTGCAAGAAAATAATGACCACACAATAAAAGCAGAACAAGTAACAAAGTGCACTACAGCAGAAAAAGAAAAGGAAGATCTTATTTTTGCCTGGAAAATATGTAAACATGTGAAATCCAACGCAATAGTTATAGCAAAAGATGGTTGTGCTATTGGCATCGGCGCAGGGCAAACAAGCAGAATAGATAGTGTGAACATTGCAGTGAAAAAAGCAGGTGAAAAATGTAAAGGTGCAGTGCTTGCTTCAGATGCATTTTTTCCATTCCCAGATAGCATAGTAGAAAGTGCAAAACATGGAATTACAGCTATAATTCAGCCCGGCGGCTCGCTGAAAGATCAAGATGTGATAAAAG
>NZ_JAPQLG010000073.1:0-6579 GCF_028982005.1 Wolbachia endosymbiont of Drosophila bocki
ATCTGGCTATGAGTAAAGTTATGTTAAGTAGGGAATATGCTTGATTTACTGGTTTGTGGACAACCTCTAACTATTGCATTCCAGAACAATTTGATGCATCATTCTTTTTGTAAAAAACATTCCAAACTTTCTCTCCACTTTTTCTGGGTAAGGTCAATTGACAACTGTCCACTTTCTATTCCCATGGATTCATATTTTTTGCCTTGACCAAGAAAAAATTCAGCGATTGCCTTACTTTCTCTTGCAACAACTTCTTCCTTAACAATTTTTCCTTTCTCATCAACGATACTTATAAAAGTTTCTTTTAGTGAGATCGCTATAATATTCCATGAGACTGCTCCTACTAATAAAAGTTTAAATTATTTTTGAAGAACTTATTCTACTGAATTCGTTACTTCGTGCTAAAATAATGGACTCCATCATTCAACAGCAATTACAGTATGTTTACCCTTTTTCTTGTTATTTTTCTAATCTATAGCTAGCGTTCAAAACCATATTCGAAAATACGTTTTCGGATTTTTTTTAATGCTGTTTATTTCATCCTCAACATCGTCTCTACCTTTATGAACTAAGTAGCAGCATTAAAAATTATAACGTACCCCTATCTCTAGAGTTGCATCTGGTATTTGTTTTGCTTTTATACCACTTAGTTGCCCACCCATGGTCATACCAACTGCACCAATTATCTGCGGAGTAATTTCATAATCAACACCTAACTTTAGTTTATAGGAAATAGAACTCAGTATTTTATCTACTACAGATGAACCGGCAGCTTCACCACCTGATTCTGGAGCACCTTGTGTTTCTTCTTCCTTTTCTTTTTCTTCTTGTGAACTATTGTCATCACCATCAACTGTATCACTAACACCAAAGCCAAAAGGTGTTATTTGGAGATATCCTCCTAAACCTCCGCTGACATATAGTTTAACGGGATCAATATCAAGGTCAGGATAGAAGCGGTAGTTTGCCAATAAGCTAGCTCCTATGCTCTTTAATGACTTAATATTACTGAAAACCTCAAGTTCAAATTTAGAGTTTTGGTCATAATGGTAACCAAGAACAACACCAGGTTTCATTTTAAAGCCACCACCCCAACCAGCACCAAAGTTTAAACCTGCATAGTACTTATCTTCTGACTTACTTGCACTATTACTAGCTGCACCTGCTAGAGATGAAGTAAGCAACACAGCCAAAACGCACAATCTCTTTATTTTCATATAACTCCTCATACAAAAAAATATATAATGCATAAGTACATATCCTTTATATTAAAAAAGATATAACTACATGTCAAAAAAAGTATAGCCATAAAATCAGATTATATAAAACGTACTACTCAGGTCTTTTATATAACTATATTTACTATCTTATTTGGTACAGCATATACAGTGCGAACTTTGCTTTGATCGATCTTACTGGACACAGAGTCTATCGCTATTTTCTTCAATTCTTCTTGAGGTAAGTTAATTGCCACCTTGATTGTTGTACGTAATTTTCCATTGATTTGCACTGCTATAGTTACCGTATCGTCAACTAATAATGATTCATCAGCTTTTGGCCAAGGTTGACCTCCTATTTCTTGCCATAGGCTTTCAGCTAGATGTGGTATAAATGGTTCGATTACTCTGATTAATATACATATACCTTCATCAATAAGAGATTTTCCAGTTTTTACGTCTATTTCAGCTATTAAATTCGTCATCTCACGAAATTTTGCCACTACACAGTTTAATCTGCAGTTTTCCAAGTCATCTGTAAGTCCGTGTAAGAGTTTATGAATTTTTTTTCTGTACTCTAGAAGTCCACCCGTAACATTTTCATTATCATAGTGTATATTTACAGGTCTTAGCTGCATGACCATACGCCACAATTTATTTACATAACGAGAACAACCTTCCACGCCATCATCGGACCATTCCATATCTTTCTCCGGAGGAGTGTCGGACAACACAAACAAGCGAGCAGTATCAGCACCATACTTTTCTATGATAAAGTTTGGGTCAACTGTATTCTTTTTCGATTTGCTCATTTTTTCAACTTTGCCCACTTGAACCTTAGCTCCTTGTGCAATCAACTCTTTTGCTTCTGCGGGAAATAGCCACTTACCATTTTCGTCTTTATAAGTTGCATGGCAGACCATTCCTTGAGTGATTAAAGTAGAGAAAGGCTCTTTAATATCAAAATAGCCACATTTGGTTAAAGCACGGCAGAAAAATCGTGAGTAAAGCAAATGCAGAATTGCATGCTCTATTCCACCTATATAATAATCAACAGGCATAAAACGATTACACGCATCTTTGTCTATTGATTTATCTTCGCTACAGAATGCAGCAAAATACCAAGAGGATTCAAAAAAGGTGTCAAACGTATCAGTTTCACGCTCTGCTTGCTTTCCACATTTTGGGCAATCAACAAATTTCCAAGTAGGATGTTTATCAAGTGGATTGCCACCACTTGTGAATTCCACATCCGCGGACAGTATTACAGGCAGGTCTTTTTCTGGCACTGGAACAGTACCACAGTCTTTGCAATATATAATAGGTATAGGGCATCCCCAATAACGTTGTCTCGAAATTCCCCAATCGTGCAAACGATAGTTTATTGTTTTTTTGCCTATTTTTTTTTCTTCAAATTTTTTAACTATGGCTTCCTTTGCTTCACTAACCATTAATCCGTTTAAGAATTCGGAGTTAAACATTGTCCCGTCTCCAGTATACGCCTCCTTTGTCATCTGAGTAGCTTGACACTGGGATCCATTGTAAGAATTCTGGTCACGCGCTGGAATGACACCTAAGTGGGCTGAAGAAATAACGGGAATTATCGGCAAATTATATTTCTGTGCAAATTCAAAGTCACGCTGATCATGTGCAGGGCAACCAAAAATCGCGCCTTCCCCATATTCCATCAACACAAAATTCGCTATGTAAAGCGGCAATTCCTTATCAAGAAATGGGTGTTTGACGTTTAATCCGGTGTAAACTCCTATTTTTTCATCGTTCTCTCTTTTCGATTTTACTTCTTGGATCCCAGTGTCAAGCACTGGGATGACAACAGAAGAACCATTCTTTAAATCCTGCACAATAGGATGCTCTGCTGCCACTGCACAAAAAGAAGCCCCAAACAAAGTATGAGGATAAGTTGTAAAAACTTTTAATTTCTTATTCAGGCCAACTACTTCAAACTCTATAGTTGCTCCTTCAGATTTTCCTATCCAACGCTCCTGCATTGTTTTGACTTTTTCTGGCCAATTTTTCAAACTTTGCAGGCACTTGAGTAAATCTTCAGCGAAATCAGTAATCTTTAAAAACCATTGGGACAACTTACGTTTTTCAACAACTGCACCTGATCGCCATCCTTTTCCATCAACCACCTGTTCATTTGCAAGCACTGTTTGGTCCACTGGATCCCAGTTAACCCATGATTCTTTTCGATAGGCAAGCCCATGCTTTAAAAAATCCAGGAAAAATTTTTGTTCGTGTTTGTAATAATCAGGCTCACATGTGGAGAGTTCACGCTCCCAATTATAAGAAAGACCTATAGATTTCAACTGTGTACGCATATTATCTATATTCCCTTTTGTCCATGTTTCGGGGCTAATATTGTTATCCCTTGCTGCATTCTCAGCTGGTAATCCAAACGCATCCCAGCCAATTGGATGCAAAACCTCAAATCCATTAGCTCTCTTGTAACGCGCTATCACATCCCCTATTGCATAGTTACGTAAGTGTCCCATATGAATTTTACCAGATGGATATGGAAACATTTCCAACACGTAACACTTTTCTTGTTTACCACTCTTGCTTACAGAAAAATCCCATTTATCTTGATAAAATTTTTCAACACTTTTAAAATCATATTTCATATAAATCCAAATTCAATTACAGTTCATATGCATCAAAGGATCAACCGCTTGGCCATTATGTCGTATTGTGAAACACATCTGTGGATCTTTATCTTGTGTGCTTGATTTACCTGCAGATCCAATTACTTGACCTTGCTTTACTTTATCGCCAATTTCAACATGTATGTTTTTTAAATAGGAGTACACAGTCATGTAATTATCTTTGTGTTCCACTATAATTAAATTCCCATACCATCTCAGCCCTTTGCCTACATATATCACTTTGCCTGGTGCAGAGGAAACTACGTTCGTTCCATTTTGAGCAGCAATTTTTATGCCATCCTTACACATTTCATCAGAAGAGGTAGCTGAACCTTTAACTGGCATTACAAATTTACAATTTACCCCCACATTTTGTGTATTATTGTTATCTTCGTATATCCTATTTATGATGGCTTTTCTACTTTCTTTTTGCACTGAAGGCTCCCTAATTAAATGGTACTCTCTTGTATATTCCAGATCTCTTTTTCCGTAAAATTCTTCGCCTTTAAGCAGCACAGGTGCAGGTTTTTGCAGGCCACAGCCCATTAATATTGCTAATAACATAAGAAATGAGGCTATATGCCACATTTTAAACTCTCACAAAACTCCAAAATTTTAGCGAGACGTAGTGTTTCACGCCTGCTTGTTACTTTCCTCGTTATTTATTTTACTAGTTAAATAGTCCCTCAAATCGGTGAGTTCTTGCAACAAATTCTTTGTGACTTTTATATCATTACCAAATTCTTTTTGCACTCCTTTTATTGTATATCCTTTATCATATAGCATGTATTTTACTTTCTTTATGGCCTCTATACACTTGCGATCATATAGCCTTCTTCCTTTACGCTTTGTAGGCTTAATTTGATGAAATTGACCTTCCCAAAATCTCAAAACATGCTGTTCCAAATGTAGCTCTTCAGCTACTTCCCCAATCGTATAAAATAATTTTTCCTTGTTCATTAATTATTGATTGATTTTTTTATAATTTTTGAAGGCCTAAAAGAAACTGAATTTCTTGCCTGAATCATCACTTTCTCCGACGTATTTGGTATATTTCCTGGTCTTTCCTTCTTTTTCTTAACCAAGAATGTTCCAAATGACGATATTTTTACTATTCCATCCTTTACCAAGCTTGTCTTTATTTCGTCCAATATATCATCTATTATCGAAACAGAGTCTTCCTTTGATAATCCTATTTCTTGGTTTATATCTCCAGCTATCGTTGCCTTAGTTACTGTTGTGTCTTTTGTTGTAACGTGATCCATTATTGATAAATATTACAATACGTAAATATAACATAGCAATCGACTCGAGATTCAGCTACTTTATTTTTTAGAGTATGTCTCTTTTGTTGCATAATTTAAAATACCGGCAACTATCAATATCGCAAATATTGCAAAAAGTGCCATTTTATGATCTGTAAAAAGTGCTAACATTGACACTATAACTCCACTGCCAATAAACATAAATCCATTGATAATGGATGATGATGTGCTGATGTATTTTCGTTTCACAATCTCGCTGCCGACAGTAAAATTAAGCATATGTCCTCCCGCAAAAAACCCGAACATTAACATACAAAAGTACACAACGTGGACTGTTAAATGGCTGTATAGTAAAATAATAGTTGAGACGCCTTGCAATAAAGCAAAAGCAGAAATTACATGTTTCCTATTTTTAAATAAGTTTGAGATTCGATCTGCAATTGGAGCACCAACTGCAAGACCAAGCCATAGTATTGCAGTTGCTATACCTGACTCCATTGCATTGAGTTCTGAGTTGCCCAGTAACCTTGGAGCCCACAAGGTATTAAGTGCTAAAAATGTTCCAAAAGTAATAGCACCCACCACTGAAGTTATCCAGATATCTCTTAATTTTAGCACTGTTAATATAGAGCACATTACTGTCTTCATAGAGCTTTTTATTGTGCGCTTTTCTGAGCTGCTTTCTGGAAGTGTGTTTGGACAAAAAAGCGTAAGTACAAATATCAACACACCAAATAGTATTATGCATACAATCAGATTTTTCCAATATGCATCTTCGGCAAGCAAGTTAGAGAACAGTATTTGAATTACCAAAGCAGAAAGGCTTGAAATTGTCTGCACTAGTGAAAACATTAGTCCAAATTGGGCAGCGGAAAAACATATGCTACTTGTGTGAGCAGCACCAATAAAACCAAATGATGCTCCAGTTGCAATCAACACTTGAGACAAAATCAAATGGGAGAAATTGTCACTATTAATAAGGACAAAAAACCCCAAGATCATAGTTGATAACGAGAAAAAATAAATTTTTTTACTGGAAAAAACATTAAACGTTGCTCCACTAAAAAATTGTAAGATGGCGAAAGTCCAAGTATATACTGAATTAGCCAGTGCAACTTGCGCGATTGTAAGTCCAAGTTCCTTTTCGAGATTTACACTTATAAAGGTATAAATTATCTGCATGTTGCTGAATATAACAACCAAGTTACTAATCAGCCAAATGAACCAAGCCTTAGCTCTGCTTTCCATAAGATTTATTTTTATAAGTAATCTATTAGAAATTTAACACTAAGTCTCTTTTTAAGCTATTGTTTCCTGACTACTGTTATAGCTAACCCAAAAAACGGTTTCCCTACGTCATGCCGCCGCGGTATCTCTTAGAACCTGTTTAAAATCTTCGTAATAGGAGAGAAATGAAGGAAAGGACAATCA
>NZ_JAPQLG010000074.1:0-3227 GCF_028982005.1 Wolbachia endosymbiont of Drosophila bocki
ACCAGCTTGCAAATGATTGTCCTTTCCTTCATTTCTCTCCTATTACGAAGATTTTAAACAGGTTCTAATGTTTATGTATATAATGTTAGATAATTTCGTGAGGGAAAGTGTATGATTTTGACAAAACTTCAAGATATTGAGAAAAAACTAAATAAATCAATAAGGAGCAGGTCGATAGTAAAATCGCCTGTGTATGTTAATAACCTGGTTGAAGATATTAAAGAAAGTCAGGAGCTAGTTGGAAAGGATCATAATCAAAAAGAAGAAATAATCAGAAAGCTTTGGAGTATCTATTAATCGCTTACAATAGAACATGCTATTATTGAAGAGGATTGTTGGGATAGCTTGAAACACTCTTTAGCTAACAATGAGCCTTTGAGTGACAAGTGTAATAAGTATAATATTGAAGTAGCTTATAAAAACTTAAACATAGTGGTAGAAGCTTTAAAGCTACTTGATAATGGTAACGATGGTAGAAGAGACGAACTCAATCAAGCTATGTCACTTCAGAAAAAAATGAAAGAAGTGCGAGAAAAAATGCAACAGCAGCAACTGCCACAAAGTGCAACGAATCAGGGTAATGATGTAAATAAATATCCTGACGATGCTAATGAAAACGAATACAGTAAATTAGAAGAAGAAGCTAAAATCAAATTTAGTAAGTACATAGAAAACGATACTATTGATGGAGTATCAATTGGAAAGTATAAGGATGGTGATCTGTGTGCAATAATTAAACTACAAGATAATAACAATGAAAACGCGAGTATTAAAATAAGTGAGTTTTTAAATAGTAAATTCTTCACAGAAAACAACATTGCTGGTTTCTCAATATTAAATGGTAGTCAGAGAGAAGTTATAAAAGGCCACATAGATGATAAAAGAGTAAGGTACTATGATTTAGGTACCACAGCTCAATATGGAATAAAGTTTGATTGGTATGTAGGTGAAAAAAAATGTAGCATTACATTAAGTGCTAATGGCGATGGCAGTATTAAAATAGTGGGTGATAGACCAGCTGATGGAGATTTGGAAAAAAATAAAGATGTAAAGATTAAAGTTGGTGATCGTTGTCTAAGCCTTGCTAATGCAGTAAAAACATGCAAACAGAATAGCCAGCAAAGGAATGAAAATTTGAGTAAAGTGAGTAGCAAATTTGACCAATCATTAGTTAGTCAGGGTGCGGAACGCATCAATAGTCGTACGTAAAAAACCTAATGCGCTATTTTCTTATAGAAGAAAGAAGTTCCTATATACATAAATAATTGCCCTGATAACACTTAAAATGTAAAATAGTTTCACTAATTAAGCATAGTGGGCCATAAATGAACAACATAAGAAATTTTGCAATAATAGCGCATATAGACCACGGTAAGTCAACGCTTGCTGACCGCTTAATAGAGGAATGTAACGGCCTTGAAGCAAGAGAAATGATCAATCAAATACTCGATTCAATGGATATAGAGCGTGAACGTGGCATTACAATTAAAGCACAGACGGTAAAACTCAATTATACGGCAAACGACGGTAATCAATATTGCCTAAATCTCATGGACACCCCAGGTCACGTTGACTTTTCTTACGAGGTAAGTCGAAGCTTAGCCGCATGTGAAGGTTCACTTTTAGTGGTGGATAGTAGCCAGGGCGTTGAAGCACAAACCCTTGCAAATGTATATAAAGCTATTGACAACAACCATGAAATAATAGTTGTGCTCAATAAAGTTGATCTTCCTGCTGCAGATCCAGAAGGGGTAAAACTCCAGGTTGAGGAAATAATCGGTATTGATGCAAGTGAGTCGGTTTTAATATCAGCAAAAACTGGACTTGGAATAAAAGATGTACTGGAAGCAATAGTAGCAAAACTTCCAGCTCCTCAAGGTGATGTAAATGCTCCATTGCAAGCAATTTTGGTTGATAGTTGGTATGACACTTACTTAGGAGTAGTAATTTTAGTGCGAGTTAAAAATGGAGTGCTAAAAAAAGGCATGAAAATTGTTATGATGTCTAATAATGCTACATATCAGATAGATAATATCGGTATTTTCACCCCTAAAAAAGTTATGACGAGTGAGCTTTCAGCGGGTGAAGTTGGTTTTATAACTGCTTCAATGAAGGAAGTAGCAGACTGCAAGGTAGGAGACACTATCACTGAGGAAAAGAGACCTTGTAGTGAAGCACTTCCTGGATTTAAAGAAGTGCATCCTGTGGTATTTTGTAGCATTTTCCCTCACAAAACGGATGATTTTAAATATCTAAGGGAAGCTCTAGAGAAGTTACATTTAAATGATGCAAGTTTTACCTTCGAAGCTGAAACTTCAAATGCACTAGGCTATGGATTTCGTTGTGGTTTTTTGGGAATGTTGCATCTTGAAGTTATTCAAGAAAGGCTCGAGAGAGAATTTGATTTAGACCTAACAGCAACTGCACCGAGTGTTATATATAGGGTTACAACACGAAGTGGTGAAATTTTGAATATTCATAACCCAAGTGATATGCCAGATCCAACGAAAATTGAAATTGTGGAAGAACCATGGATTACCGCAACCATAAT
The DNA here is from genome assembly GCF_028982005.1 of Wolbachia endosymbiont of Drosophila bocki. Lineage (NCBI taxonomy): Bacteria > Pseudomonadati > Pseudomonadota > Alphaproteobacteria > Rickettsiales > Anaplasmataceae > Wolbachia > Wolbachia endosymbiont of Drosophila bocki. The sequence continues at coordinate 2,552 of NZ_JAPQLG010000074.1, forward strand.
GGTCCCTGACCAATACTTGGGAGAGATTCTATCTCTATGTGAAGAAAGGAGGGGAGAACAGGAGGATTTATCTTACATTGGTAACACAACAACAGCATTGTTAAGATATAAATTACCACTGTCTGAAGTTGTTTTTGACTTTTATGATCGATTAAAATCAATTTCCAAAGGATATGCAAGTTTGGATTGGGAAATTTCCAGCTATCTGGTAAGCCAAATAGATAAATTAAGCTTTTTAATTAATGGAGAGCCCGTAGATGCACTGGCTTGTATCGTTCACAAAAGTAGGGCAGAAAAAAGAGGGCGTGAAATATGCGCACGCTTGAAGGATCTAATACCACGTCAGCAATACAAAATCGCGATTCAAGCGGCAGTGGGCGGAAAAATTATTGCCAGAGAAACGATTAACCCATATAGAAAAGATGTAACAGCTAAACTCTATGGTGGAGATGTAACGCGAAGAATGAAACTACTTGAAAAGCAAAAGAAGGGTAAAAAAAGGTTACATTCTATAGGGAACGTAAATATTCCACAGAATGCTTTTATTCAAGCTTTGAAGATAAGTGATTGATCTTAAAAGACTTCTTGTATAGTTTTTGGCAACAACCGTTAGAACCTGTTTAAAATCTTCGTAATAGGAGAGAAATGAAGGAAAGGACAATCATTTGCAAGCTGG
>NZ_JAPQLG010000075.1:0-696 GCF_028982005.1 Wolbachia endosymbiont of Drosophila bocki
CATAGATATACCTCTTTCTTAACTATGCTTATTTTACCTCATATTTTCGAGATCCTTAACAGGTTCTTACGGCATCTATTTAACAATCAAAGACAATATCTTAATTCCATCTGCTGGTATTGATGAATCAAATGGTAATGAAATGTATATTTTATACCCAAAGGATGTTCAGAAAACAGCTCTATCAATATGGAACTATCTCAAGACAAAACACTGCATAAAACATCTTGGTATTTTGATTACAGATAGTAACATAACACCTATGCGCCTTGGGGTTACGGGCGTTGCTCTTGGTTGGTGTGGATTTGAACCACTTTATTCCTATATAGGCAAGCCAGATCTTTATAATCAACCACTGCAAGTAACACAAGTCAATCTTCTTGATGCACTGGCAACATCTGCTGTTTTAGTTATGGGAGAAGGGGCAGAGCAAACACCGATGACAATAATTAGTGGTGCACCAAAGGTTCACTTTCTTACTCATCCGCCAACTACAGAAGAAGAAAAAAGTGTGAAGATATCTATGGAAGAGGACCTTTACTCTCCTCTCCTCATGCGAGCCCGCTGGTTAAAGAGTTAAAGAGGAACTTAAAAATTTGCTATTAGACTTCTTAGAGGTTGTCCATAAACCAAGGAATACGTAGTATATAAAGAAAGAATATTGAGGTAAGAGATGAGGAAAAAATATCCAACAGA
>NZ_JAPQLG010000076.1:0-1085 GCF_028982005.1 Wolbachia endosymbiont of Drosophila bocki
CCAGCTTGCAAATGATTGTCCTTTCCTTCATTTCTCTCCTATTACGAAGATTTTAAACAGGTTCTTAGATGGATTCATCATAAACTTTCCAAATCTAACTTCCAAACGTGCTGTTCTTTTTGGCTTATTATCTTTTACAGGAACTTCAACTTCTACCGTACCTGCACAATGAGAGGATTTAATAAATGCCCATAACTTCTGCTCACCTTTTTCAGGATATCGAGATTTTCTATTTACTGCTCTATCTCTGCATGCTCCAACTAGCACTGCCGAATTAAGACTATGTGCAAGCTCAAAAAAGTCATATATATCTGCTTCTCTATCGCATACAGTTATAGTCTCAGTTTGAGTTGGATCAGTAATATTATTTGTTTTTCTTAAAATTTCCAACCACTTTACGCTTTCTTTATCTTCAATGCGATCGCTCTTTTTTTTAAGGTTCTCAGTTTCTTCAGGTCTTGAATAAACTTTTTGATCTAGTATCCCTAGTACCAAACCTTCTATACTAACGGCAAGAGCTGTATGCATTATAATACCTTTTGCAGTATCATAACTGGACAAATTTGCTAATCCGCTTGTTTTTTTATGGTTATTATATACAATGTAACTGGTATCTTGAATGACAAGAACCCTCTTGTGAGCTTTTGTTCTCTCAACTGTTTTATCAATGTGTGAAGCTAGAATATCGACTTCTTTTACGTTTTCATTTTAAAAAAAACGATATGCTGCTTTTGCTTCTGACCAACTTTCACATGCTTGATTAATCTAACTTTCAGGTAATTTTGTCAAACACATCAGCAATCTTTACTAATCGCTCAGTTAACCTTTTATCTCCAAATTCATTTTTAGCCCATTCACTACTTTTACTTGCCATTTTACACCCTCAATATTTGCAAACTTTAATATTGTAATATTTTACTTTTTAGTCCATTTATATTTGTGGGTAATAGTAAGGAATGACACCGTCTTGGATGGAAACCAGTGTCAGCTACTTTCATGACACCATCACAAGGTGAAACTGGATCCCAGTGGGCTTTGTTGCATCGCTCAAGTGAAAAGAACTGGCAGTTACTGACAAAATTCAT
>NZ_JAPQLG010000077.1:0-3549 GCF_028982005.1 Wolbachia endosymbiont of Drosophila bocki
GGCAGATGATAATTCTTTTTTATATTATCTCTATAAGAATAAAGTATCTTATATGTATCATTTAGAACATCAATAAAATCGTTTTTTGTCTTTTGATTATCGTGATTATTTTGATTGTATAAATCCTCATACTCATTCCAGATAATTTCAATTAATTTATTTTCTAAATGATTAGAATGAATTTCTCCTGATGGCTCAGTATTTATATCAATATAATCTTGTATTTGTTTTGCAATCTTAGATCCAAGTCTTTTCACTAATTCTTTATGATGTTTCTTATCAGCTTTATTTAGAGCTTTAATGTAGCCATTTCTTGTTAGCTCATTAACATCAAAACTTACTTTTACTCCTGATTTTGTAACAAGATAAAAAATTGGCTGTTTTGCCCAATTTAACCCTCTATTTCTACCAAAAGCCTGTATAATTTCAGCAGGATCGTTAATATTGTCATCTGTTTTGTCTGTGATAAGGCCAACACTACATAAATTTAGATCATTAAATCCAGTAGTCTTCTCGCTAGTAATATAAGAGCCTATAAGCCCCTTCTTACACAGCTTATCAACTACTTTTTCAGTGTATTCTGCAGAACAATAATTAGGTTCATAATAATATTGTTTCGTTGTATCATCTAACGCCTCTATAGTACTTAATTTATGTTTTGTAAGATTCTTCTCTTTATCATGATTATCATCAGATAGTTTAAAGCTTTTTTCTTTTAAGTTAAAAAATGGCTTATTATCCTCAACTTTTGTAGCACTCTTTTGTAAACCATTAACTAAAAAGATAGTTTTATGCTTTTGACAAAATTCTTGTAATGCTAAAAGAGGACTATAGGAGCAGTTATCTGTCCCTAAATATTGGTTATGAATTCTTTTATCAAGTGCCCAATTATCAACAATCATTTTAAGGAATGCATCGTCACCCCTGGCTTGTAATAAAGCCGATAAAACTGTTCTTTCTCGAGTTGCTATACCCTCAGCTATATCTTGTGGAATACCTTCACTAACCAGATCTTTTGATATGTGCTTTCTAGTATCTCCGATATTTTTGGATGATAATTTTGCCTTAACTTCTTTAACTAATGAGTCTAAATCGTGGCGTCTTTTGTAATCTAAAGTAATACTATCATAACCAGTGAGATATGAGATAGTATTTTCAATGATACCATGTAGAACATGAAATTCTTGATATTTTGCAGCATTATTAGAATAGTCTACGTTATTCTCTATAAAATTTTCTGCTTTATTTGAATCATACCCATGATGATCAATCAAATAATTACATAAACCTGCTTTTCTCAACTCTTGTTTTGATTCTTCATATTTTTGCAAATATGCTTCATCTAATCTTTCTCCATGATCAGATAAGGCGCCTAATCCAAAAAAATCATATACATTTTCACGAGAAATTTTATTTCCATTTTCGTATGCACTACCAATCTGATTACCATTTAGCATGAGATGAAAATTGACTACTGAGTCATGACTGCCGCGTCCAACCAAACCTAGAAACTTCTCCCCTATTGGAAGATGAACATTCCATCTTATGCTTTTTCTAATATCACCTTCATTACCATCTGATACATAAAAAGGATCAGTAGTTTTTCTATAGATTACACATTCCTCAATGCTACCAATGCATTCATGTGCTGAGCTCAATCTTTCTTTCTCGATAATACTAGCAAACCATAGTGCTATCCTTTCTCCAAAATTAAATTTGGATCTCTTCTTAGCTGCCTGGATACGGCTTTTTGCTGTTCTAGTTTTTACAGCAGGTGATTTAGAAATACCCCGCTCTTCTTTTTCTTTAAGAGAAAGATTTATAATACAACCAACTCGTTTAGCAATGACTTCTGAAGGTGTAGCAGTTAAAAATGCGATAGGATTTTTTAAATTTTCAATATTTCTTTTATATAGTTCTATCTCAGTTGCCTTATGTGCTTCATCAACACTAATCCACCATTTATTATTTTTAATGAATATAGTTTCAAACTCACTTGATTTTTCTTTGAATAGAATATCATGAGTAGTGATGATATGTGAATTAGGATCTATATTATCAATTTTACCTTTATCACCTAATTTGACTTTATCAGTGATACTTTTTGGTAATAGCCTACAAAAATCTTCTCTTAGTTGATGTGCTAAAGCATCCTGATGAACTGCACAGACTCCATGATAACCTGCTAAATCTAATACAAAAGTCCATAGTGCTTGTGTAAATGATTTTCCAGATCCTGTTGCCATAGCAATTAATACATCAGGATTTTTTGTATCACCATTTACATAATTTATCATTTGATAAAGGTTGGATATATGTATTGGGTAGAGATCAATTTTGTCTAATCCACCGATAATATGCTCATCTATTTTAGTATTAAAAGCATAATTACCGTTATTATCACAACTAAACGTCAATTCATGTGAACTACATAAATCAAGGAAATCATCGTCATTATACTTATTTTTCGGTTTAAACTCAATGTTTTGAGTCTGAGTTCCTTGACTGCTATCACTTTCATAACCTGAATCTTCACGGTCAGATACTATAGTACCAGTAATCTTTACATCATATTTATCATCAGAGTTTTTTTCTATATGAATTTTGCAATTCTTTTTTCCTATCTTTACTTGCTTAGAAAATTTATCTGCCTTTTCTTCCTTAATTGACTCTGTTACGTATTCATTTAATGATAAGCCCCTCTTGTTATTTATAGTAAAATAACTGTTTTTTTTATCATTAATTATATCTAGCAAAAGGTATCCTAGATATACTTTTTTTCCCGCTTTAACAATATTTTCAATGTCTAGCTTCTGCTTTTCAATACTCATAATAGATTTTATATAATTAACAACATTATTTACGTACAATTATATGCAAATAGTATAAAAAGTCAATTAACACTACAGAATATCCTAATCATTGCTATTCAAGACCGCTTCGATAGAGGAAAAGGCATAAATATATGGTATAAGCTCATACAAACAGGCCGCAACAATAGGGTGTATACATCTAACTGCTATGGTTTTACAGTATTGAAATCAGTCAAAAAATCATCTCGTACATCATAAAAAAATTTCTCTACTTAAGTTTTGTATAACCTGTTGTAAGTAGAAAAAACAGAAAATTTTTGATTTTTTTTTGAATACAGCAACATATAAACTTTATAAGTTCTATAGTGCATTTTTTATATTAACTAAATCTCTTAATTGATCGTTGTTAAATTCTGTAATCCAACTCTCGCCACTACTTATAGTTAGGTTTGCTAATTCCTTCTTGCTTTGAATCATCTCATCAATACGCTCTTCAAATGTACCTGTTGAAAGTAGCCTGTACACCATAACATTACGTTCTTGCCCGATACGATAGGCCCGATCTGTTGCTTGTGCTTCTACTGCTGGATTCCACCATAAGTCATAATGTATTACATGATTTGCTGCTGTTAAATTAAGTCCTGTTCCTCCAGCTTTTAAAGACACTATAAGAACCTGTTTAAAATCTTCGTAATAGGAGAGAAATGAAGGAAAGGACAATCATTTGCAAGCTGGT
>NZ_JAPQLG010000078.1:0-1211 GCF_028982005.1 Wolbachia endosymbiont of Drosophila bocki
ACCAGCTTGCAAATGATTGTCCTTTCCTTCATTTCTCTCCTATTACGAAGATTTTAAACAGGTTCTTATAATTGAAGAAAATACTTGTAAGTTCTATTTTTAGTACATACCTTAGCCTTTTTATAATTTGCGAAGTAAAATTATGTTAAATAACATTGAACATTATGATTTATATAAAATTTTTGAGAAATATAGTAAGAACAATGATGAATTAGCAGACTATGAGCGTTTAATAGGTAAGTATATTGAGAAGGCGATTGAAAAAGGTAATAATTGCTTTGAAGAAAGTGGTCTGCTTTGCCCGATAACAGGAGAACTAATATTAGAGCCTGTTAGAATAATATATGATGATGATTCAAAGTCGCAAAATGTGTTTGAGTACCATGAGATTTTTAAGTGGTGGAAAAAAGAAGGGGGTAACGCAACAGACCCATGTACCAAAAGGCCTGTAAAAGCTCTTTATCTAGATGAGGAAATAAGACGAGCAATAGAGGATAAGTTATGGGAATGCTTCAATGAATATTATTATGAGTTACTGGATAATGAAAAAAGAGGTATTAATGAGGCGGTAAGCTTTCTAAAGTTAATGCGATTTATTGAGTGTGGTGATTACTATCAGGTGTTACAATGCCTTAATGGTGGTGTTAATGTTAATGCTCAAAACGATAGTAGTCAAACCCCATTACACATTGCTTCCTTCAAAGGTGTGGCTAGTGTAGTAAAACTTCTTTTAGAGAGAGGTGCTAAAATCAATACCCGGGATAATCAAGATGAAACTGCATTACACTATGCTTCTTATTATGGTCACCGTGCTACAGCAGAAATTCTTTTAAAGCAAGGTGCTAAAATCAATACCCGGGGTAATCTAGGTAAAACTGCATTACATCATGCTGCTTCTGCTAATAATGCTGATATGACTAAATTTCTTCTGGAGGCAGGAGCCAAAGCTAATGCGAAAGATAGCTTTGATAGAACACCACTTTTCTTTACTGACAATGAGGAAATAATTACTTTACTTAGAAATAAACAAATTATTGAGTCGGTTATTGAGGATAATTATGATCAGGTGTTACGGTGTCTTAACGATGGTGCTGATGTTAATGCTAAAAACGATAATAAGGAAGCCATATTATACATGGCTTCCTTAGAACCTGTTTAAAATCTTCGTAATAGGAGAGAAATGAAGGAAAGGACAATCATTTGCAAGCTGG